>NZ_QGEH01000006.1 GCF_003258515.1 Marinobacter bohaiensis | reverse complement strand
GGATACGTGGGTCTCTGTCACTACAACGGCCCCATGCGACAAGCTCGCCAACGGCGAGCGCAGGACGTCGGAGCCTGCGACGACGGGCCCGAAGGGCCGAACGCCGCCAGGCGTGAGCACAGTAGGTCATCGTCACGCCGGAAATGGCGTAAAGGCTCCTAATACAAAACCCCAGCACGGCAACGTGCTGGGGTTTTTATTGGCCTCACAAAAGTGACCTGCGGGGTGAGTAAGCCGGTGCCGCAGGCAACCGGAGCACCGCTCCGGTAGGCTCGCACGAGCGGTCCGTCCCCGGGCCGCTCCGGGTCATCGTCCGCAGCGCTCCGCGCTGCCGGCCCAGACCTCACGCTTGCGACGACGGGCCCGAAGGGCCGAACGCCGCCAGGCGTGAGCACAGTAGGTCATCGCCACACCGGATAGGGCGTAACGGCCCCGAATACCAGCCCCCAGCACGGCAACGTGCTGAGGTTTTGTATTAGCCTCACAAAAGTGACCTACGATCGGCAAGACCCAATGCCCAACAGTCCCCACTCGCGAGCAACACGCGGTGCGCAACCCGCCAAAGCCTACCAGGCCCCATGGCTCATCTCGGCTCCCTAAAAACTGTCCAACAATCCCCTCAAATATCCATTCTTTGACAGCGCGCACAGTGACTCACCGCTGTTCTCTTTACCATGGCCTTAAAACGACACAAAAAATAACAAATATCATCAGAGACACTCATGCTCAAAACCACTGATAACGGCGCCCAGGAAGAACAACGCGTCGAGGGATGAGATGTCAGTATGTCCAGAACACTCTGTGCGATCGCATTTTGCCTTGCGGCGGCGTCGCTGAAAGCTGAACTGATGCCGATCAGTGATCACGCGATGTCGCAAATCACCGGTCAGGCGTTCATCTCGGTTGACCGACAGCTACACCCGGCTGCCGATAACGCCACCTCCTACACGCGGGTGAACCTGGGAATGGATATCGAGCTACAGACCAACGTCGACACGTTCGAGCTTGGTCGGTATGAGCGTGAGGGCGAGGCCGTGGGCACGTCTGACGTTCTGATCGATAATTTTTCTCTCGGTTACATCTACGATGCCGAGTACTTCCAGCGCAATCCGGACGCCGCTCGTCAGGTGAAGGCCGATGGCAGCAGCTACCGGCAAGGGGAAATAGTCCCGTTCCAGATATCAAATCCGTACCTGGAATTTGCCTACGACGAATCCACGGAGGAGATCGTTGGCTTCCGTTTCGGTTTTGGGGAAGCCCAGGGCGTGCTGTCCGGGCAGATTCAGGCGCTTACCGGCAGCATCAATATCGATATTCTCGATCAGGGCGAAGGGCTCCAGGCCGCGGACTCGAACGGCAACCTGTTTGACCAGCTGGTGGGATACCTGACGCCTGTCCTGGCCGGCGGCAGTCCGCTGAAAACCAAGGCGCAGCTGGTGCAGGGCGACCCGGACCGTGCCCATTACGGGGCGCTCGACCCGATTCGTTCCGAGTATATCGGGGTGCCCAACGGTGAGAGATTCATTCTCGAAGACGTGAATTTCCTGGTGGCCGGGCTGATCGACATCATTTCCCCAACGCTCAGCTCCGAGCTGTACACGGAGAACTGCTCATTGCTGGGTGGGTGCGATGTGGTGGTGGTCGCCCAGCAGTGTGAAGTGCTGGGTATTGAAGCCTGCTTTGACCTCGGCATTTACAACAGTATGCCGGTGGGGGAGATCGAGGAGATTAACGGCCAGCGCCAGATTGTGGATGCGAAGGACGGTGCGTTCATTTCGTTCCAGACCAGGGATCTCGAGTACCTGGCGGATGTCGCCAAATCCAACCCGTCACCGGAAGACTTTATCAAGGCCACGGCCGGTGCGTTCTTCAATATTCCCAACGGTGCGGTGACCGTCAATCTCGAAGAGGCGTTGACCGGTATTGAAGGGCAGCGCCGCGAATACATCGATCGCGGCGTGGGGCTGTTCTGAATCGGCCAAGGAGGTTAGGGCATGATGTGTAACAGGATCTCCCAATTACTGTGTGCCGCGCTCCTGGCCGTCCTGGCAGGGGACGCCCTGGCCGATTTGCGGGATCTGTCCGACGCTGAGCTCTCCGAGGTCGACGGCGCGGGAATGGGGCTGGTGTTGGAGGGCTTCAAGTTTGCGCACGGGACGGATATCGAGAACGGCCAGATTTTTCGCATCGGGGGCATCAAGAGTTCCCAGGGCGAAGACGTCGAGATCATCGTCAACAAGCTGTATATCGCGGCTGCCGGAAGCAATTACGGTGGAACGTTGGAGCCGGTCAATCTCGGGCGGCTGATCAATCCGTATCGAATCGATGTGGTCGATGGCGACGATATCGGTGTGCCGGACAAGGCGGTGCTTGAGTTCGCGGCGCCCCGCAAAATGGCGAACGCCGAGGGGTACGACTGCATGAGCGCTTCCGCGGGCGCCGGTAGCGGCACCTGTGCCAGCCGGCCGGCCACTGCCGATCTGCCCCAGGGGGAGCGCCCGGATATCGGCCTTCAGCTGAACTTCACTGTCGGCGAGCAGGCATCCGCCAACATTAATGTCCACGCCCAGAGTGCCGTCATAGACGGCAGCGTCATACGCTTATGGGGCGATGACGAGCGCAACCAACTGGTTGGACAGTTCAAACTGAATTTCTATACGCCGGAACTGTCCATCAACGCCTGTGACCAGGATACCACCGTGTGTGGGTCTCGCATCCTGCTGCGTGATTTCGCTCTCGAGCTTGCCCTGGGCAATGCGCTGCAGCCCATGTACCTGGATGTGGATGGTTCGGGTAATTTCGTGCTCGAAGTCGAGCGCATCCGGCAACCGCTCGCCGGGGAAATCGGTTCCGATGGATTGCGGGCGAGCAGCGACGGCGATGCCTGGGACTACTACGAGGGCTACTACACCAATCCCGAATACCGCAGTAGCGTCACCATCGGCAACCTGACCGTTGGCGACCGCGATTTCGGATCGGGTCAGATCAAAGGCATGTTGATCCAGCATCTGAAGATCAGGACGAAGGACCTGGCGCCATGAGAGGGATTCGACGGATGACCCGAGGGGGATGGATTTTGGGGATGGCGCTTCCGGGGCTTGCCGCATTCACGATGAGCGCCGGCGCGGAAATGAAGCAGCTGAATGACCAGGCGCTGGCCGACGTGTCCGGCCGCGGCGGCATCTATCTGTCCGGGGATATCAGCATTAACGAAGATGGCGGCCCCATCCAGAACACCTACTTTGGCAGTTGTTCCGAGGCGGAGAAGCGTTGCGGCGCACGGTTGGCCTATCAACTGAAACAGGATGGCGGGTGGATGGTTCTCGACGACTTCCGCGGTATGTTTGCGTTCGAAGGCCTGACGCTGCGCGTGCGGCATGTTGATTCCGGCTTCGGGGGCGACGGAGCGCTGTTCAACGGCGACGTTCTCGAAGTGGGGCTGCCCAATGTGGTTCGGTACGACGCCGTCAACTTCAAGGTGGCGACCAGCAGCACGGCGCGACCGACGGATCCGGGGTTTCAGCAAACCGATATCTTCGCCATCGAGATGCAGGGCGACGTGGTACTGGAAGGTAACCTGCTCGTGTTTCCCTCGGGCAATCCGTAAGCGGAACAATGATCAGTGGGAGTGATGCCATGAACGTGCGGCACATGAGCCAGCGATGCCTTTGTTCGATTCTGGCGCTTTCGCCGGGGGTGCTTGAGGCCGAGTTACAGCGTCTCAATGACGCGGATCTTGCCGGCATTCAGGGGCAGTCGGGCATCACCATGGAACTGGACCTGGCCGCCGAGGCCAACCGGTTGTCCTACTCTGATGACGGCAATGGCATCCACCTGGAGGGCTTGAGGATCGGCTCGGCCTCAGACCCCGAGGGCCATGCGCGGCAGATCTACACGGTGGATGTTTTGCCGGACGCCGGTTTGAATCTTGAGTACCAGGTCCGTGATCGTCGAATCGAATTTGCCGATATACGACTCGATGGGGCAGCCGGCACCAGCATGGGCGGCATCTTCTTCGACCACGATCTGGACGGTAACCTGCGGCTGTCACCGGGCGGCGCCCTGGGCGACGCCGGATACCGTTTTGATGTGGCCTATGAGCTGAATAACGGGCGTCTGGGTTATCGCACCAACGGTAACGAGATTTTCCTCGACGGTGTCGCCATGCAGGTCGAGGCGCCGGGTTCCACCCTGGATGTCGTCGACTCGTCACTGCGCCTGTCGTCGCCGTCGGTCGTGGGCGCCTACAGCGTCGACGCGATCCGTTTTAGCGGCAACCCGTTAAACCACGGCGTCAGCGTGGAAGCCTCCAGTGGCGAATGGCTTCCCAGTTACGGTTCCCTGGCCGGCAGCTATGATCTTGCCACCGAGACAAGCCTCACGGCGGGTGGGCGATTTGGTGCGGAAGGCTTCCGCATCGACAGTCAGACGACAGTCAACAGCGCCGATTTTATCTACAGCGATGACGGCTACGAGCTGGCCCTGCTGGGGATCAGTGGAGCCTACAGCATCGACAACCTGGCCTTCGACGTCGCTCCGGACTGGCGGGGGCGGCCGTCCCTGGCGCTGACCGTCGACCAACTGCAGGGCGACCTGGCGATTCAGCGCCTGGAGCTTGGCGACGCCGATGCCAACCTGGGGCAGGTCAATCTGCAGTTCCTGTTTGCGGATCAGA
Source organism: Marinobacter bohaiensis (assembly GCF_003258515.1). Classification (NCBI taxonomy): domain Bacteria; kingdom Pseudomonadati; phylum Pseudomonadota; class Gammaproteobacteria; order Pseudomonadales; family Marinobacteraceae; genus Marinobacter; species Marinobacter bohaiensis. The sequence goes on along the minus strand of NZ_QGEH01000006.1, from coordinate 184,779 downwards.
CCATCGGGGGCCGGTCATACACCAACGCCGTTTACCTGCAAGGCGGCGGCCATGAGGATGCCGGTCCCCAGGGGCTGCGTCTGGCCACGCAGTGGAGTCTGGCCGACGCCAGTCTGGCCTACACCGAAGACGGTAATACGGTCCGGTTCAGCGGATTGCAGTCCTGGGGGCAGGGGGATATCACCGTCAACGTCACGCGCGACGAAACCCTCAATGGCACGGCTTTTTACGACGGCATTCGTTTAGGGTTCGAAGGTGTTGACGGAGGCTATCGCCTCAACGGATTGCGTGTGGGGGGCGACGATGCGCCCCTGCAAGGTGGCACTGAGTTGCTACTGGCGCTGGGTGTTTTTCCGGCCTATGACTTCGAGGTGGATGGCCACCTGACGATCGGGCCGGGCGGTGCCTCGGGCGAGGGGCTGACGATCAACTCCGATATCCAGATCCGCAACGGCCGTGCGGCCCTGATCGCGGCTCCTTATGACGAAGGAAACGGTGTCGTGCCCCAGCAGGGGCTGTGGGCTACCCAGTTGAGCTATGACGGCCACCTGCGGGACATGACGGTGGATGTGACGGCGGACGGCCTGGCTATTGTGAAAGGGGAGGCCTGGGGCGCGATGGATATCGGTAACCTGCGAGTTGGCGACAAAAACGACGGTGCCAGCTTTGGACGGATCGTGGTGCAGAACTACGAGCAGGGCAGCGCCATGACCCTCTCGGCGGGCGGCGCGGGCAACGTGTGTGTCGGCGGCTCCGGCGTGGATGCAACATCATGCTCGGCCAGTGGCGGCCATTGGGAGGCCCGGGGTGACGAAGGGGTGACCGTAGCGCTGAAACAGATATACGCCCGTGCGGTGAGTAACAATCGGCGCAACGCGATTACCTGGGAGACCCACCGTAGCGAGGGCGCAAATGGCCCGGTGAACGGTACCGGCACGCAACTGGTCCTCGACGACATTCATACCAGTGACGGCGTTGATAGCGACGGGGACGGGCAGGAAGATAACCTTTACGGTATCCGGACGGATCTCTCTGTGGACATATACCGGACCCGCGTCGTGAAGAAGGACGACGGCGTCGATAGCAACGGCGTTGTCGGCAATCGCGGGGATGAGAAGATCATGGATGCCGGTGCCGCGGCGGGCTACCGCTATGTGGCTTCGCCCTCCAGTGAAGAACGGGCTGATCGGCCCCTGGGCTTTGCCGTCCAGGCACATTCGCGATTCAAGGAGCTGGCCATCGAACGGATCGATCTGGTCCATCCCGCCGGGGGCGCAGCCACCGCCATACATGGCGTCAGGCTGCAGAACCTGGATCTGCGTGCGAACCTGACCGCAACTCCGATCCAGTAGGGCGGCGCTTGCGGTTCCGAATCAGTATGATGCTCGCTGTTTTGTCTTTTGGGCGTGGCTGTTGTTTAATCCGGCCATTGTCCCGCGATCTGGCTGGCGAGTGTATAGATGATGAAAGAAAAACCGCTGCTTTCCATTCTGGCCGATGGGGAATGGCATTCCGGTGAAGATCTGGCCCAGGCGCTGGGTGTTAGCCGTACCGCTGTCTGGAAACAACTGAACCGGTTGATGGAGCAGGGGGTTGGCGTAGAACGGCTGCGTGGAAAGGGGTACCGGCTGACCGATCGCATCGATCTGCTCGATGCGGAGCGTATCGTCACACAGCTGCCCGATCGTCACCGGCAGGCTCTTCACCTGGATGTGTTCGACACCATCGACTCCACCAATGCCTACCTGATGCAGGGTGCTGATCTGCCTGGCAAGTTGGTGCGCGCCTGCCTGGCCGATCGCCAGGAGCAGGGTCGGGGGCGGCGGGGGCGGCCGTGGTCCAGCCCGCCGGGCGAGAATGTCTACTTGAGTATGGCGTTACGTCTGCAGGGTGGCTTTGCGGCTCTGGAAGGCCTGAGCCTGGTGGTCGGTGTCGCCGTCGCCCGGGCCCTTGAGTCGCTGGGGCTCGAACGTGCCGCGCTGAAGTGGCCCAATGATGTGTTGGTCGACAACCGCAAGCTGGCCGGCATCCTGATCGAGCTTCAGGGTGAGTTGGAAGGTGCGGCAGGCGTGATCATTGGCATTGGCATCAATACCCACATGTCGGACCGGGACCAGGCCATCGATCAGCCCTGGATCAGCCTGGACGGGGCCGCGCCCGACGTAGAGTGGCACCGTAACGATGTGGTTGCCGCGGTGATTCGCGAAACCCTCGATGTACTCGACAGCTTCGAGGGCAGTGGCTTCGCTGCCTGGCGCGATCAGTGGCAGAGTCGTGATGCTTTCTTCGGTCAACGGTTGCGCACAGAGCCTGACGGAGATGAAGGTTTAGGTGCGGGTATTGACGCGAGCGGTGCCTATCTTCTCGATATCGACGGGCGGCACAAGCCGCTGCGAGCCGGCGAACTCAGTTTGCGGCGCCGGGTATGAGCTATCTGTTGGTTGACGCCGGCAACAGTCGGATCAAGTGGCGTGCACGTTCCGACGATGGGCAGTACCTTGACGGTGCTGGTCCTATGGGTGACGGTGGGCTGTTCGGTTCCCTTTCAGGCCACCCCATTGACGCGATTGCCGTTTCCACTGTCATTTCCGAGGCGGCTCGTGAAACTCTGTCTCGCAAGCTCCGTGACCAATTCGGTGTCGCTCCCGCCTTTTACTGGCCCCGGGTGTCCGAGTGCGGCGTCCGTTGTGCCTACGCCCGTCCCGAGACAATGGGTGCGGATCGCTGGCACGCTATGATCGGTGCCTGGCAGGCCGCGCGGGAGCCGCTGATGGTGGTGGATGCCGGGAGCGCTCTGACCATCGACCTGGTGGATGCCGGAGGGGGACATCTCGGCGGCTTTATTCTGCCCGGCCAGCGCCTGATGCGTGAATCCCTCGAGGATAAGACCGCTCGTGTCAGCTTCGGCGACGCCCTGTCCCTCGATACCTCTCCCGGCCAGAGTACCGATGCCTGTGTGCGCAATGGGCTCAGCTGGTTGTGGACCGGTGTCATTGAGCGAATCGACAAGCTGCGAGAGCAGCATCGCCTTGAGCGGATCTTCGTCACCGGTGGCGACGCTGAGGCGCTTTTGCAACTCGGATTGCAGGCTCAGTGGCGGCCGTCACTGGTGCTTGATGGGCTTGAATGCGTCGCCCGAGCGGGAATGCGGTCATGAAGTGGCTGATCGTCGCCCTGCTTCTGGTGAATGGACTATTGGTCCTGGCCGCTGTGGAGTGGAGTCCTCCCGGCGCGTTGGATGTGGCGGGGGCAGAGGGCAAACTGCCCCGGGTCGGCGATCTTAAGTTGGCATCGAGCTCACCTGAGGCAAATCCGTCGGGTGACAAGCCCCGGTTGAAAGCGGCGCCCGTCGAGGCGGTAAAGCCAGAGGTGCCGCGGGAGGCATTAGCCTCGGACGGCGATTCGGGCGCGCATGCTGAGGATCGACATTGCTTCACGGTTCCCGGGTTTGAAAGCAGGGCGGAGGCCCGGGCGTTTGCGAAAGGGTTGAACCTGGATGACGAGGGCATTCGGGTTGAGCCGCAGCGCGAGGTGTCTTCCCCCTATCACTGGGTCCTGATACCGCCCCTGCCGGGCCGGGATGCAGCCTTGCAGCGACTGGAGGAGCTTCAGCGCGGCGGTGTCGACAGCTATCTCGTTACCGAGGGCGAGTACCGCAATGCCATATCCCTGGGGCTGTTTGAGTCCGAAACCCTGGCATCTGACCTAAATGCCAGATTTCAGATGAAAAATATTGAAACGGTACTGGTCAACGTGGACCGAAATCAGATAAGCTACGCGCTCGTTTTTGAGGCCAGTCCGGGCCAGGATCTAGAGCAGATCGCACGGGCAGCCGAGCGAGTATCCGGTGATTCGGAATTGGGTGAAAAAGCTGTTTGTGAAGGTGTTGCATCACCCAATAAAAATCCGTAGTATACCGGCCTCGCTGATGAGGCGAATGTGAGCTGGCGTAGCTCAGTTGGTAGAGCAGCTGACTTGTAATCAGCAGGTCGGGGGTTCGATTCCGTCCGCCAGCTCCACTTTTTGCTTTTTGAGTTTGCGCGCTGCGGGCGTGTAAATTTGGAGGGGTTCCCGAGTGGCCAAAGGGATCAGACTGTAAATCTGACGCGAAAGCTTCGCAGGTTCGAATCCTGCCCCCTCCACCACTAATTGCTCGCGGGCATCGTATAGTGGCTATTACCTCAGCCTTCCAAGCTGATGACGCGGGTTCGATTCCCGCTGCCCGCTCCAATTTGGAAAGTGAAGCAGTATGCTCATGTAGCTCAGTCGGTAGAGCACATCCTTGGTAAGGATGAGGTCGGCGGTTCAAATCCGCCCATGAGCTCCATTATTTATCCGGTCAACGTCGCTCGATGAGAGTTGATTAGGGGGATAGGTCGAATGTCTAAAGAAAAATTTGAGCGTAGTAAACCGCACGTGAACGTGGGCACCATTGGTCACGTTGACCATGGTAAGACCACGCTGACAGCCGCTCTGACTCGTGTGTGTCACGAAGTATGGGGTACCGGTTCTGCAAGTGCTTTCGACCAGATCGATAACGCACCGGAAGAGAAGGCGCGTGGTATCACCATCGCGACCTCTCACGTTGAGTACGATTCCCCGACGCGTCACTACGCACACGTTGACTGCCCGGGCCACGCCGACTACGTGAAGAACATGATCACCGGTGCGGCGCAGATGGACGGCGCTATCCTGGTTTGCTCCGCAGCTGACGGCCCCATGCCGCAGACTCGCGAGCACATCCTGCTGTCTCGTCAGGTGGGCGTTCCGTTCATCGTTGTGTTCCTGAACAAGGCGGACATGGTCGATGACGAAGAGCTGCTGGAGCTGGTCGAGATGGAAGTTCGTGACCTGCTGAGCCAGTACGACTTCCCGGGCGACGACACTCCGATCGTCACCGGTTCCGCGCTGATGGCGCTGGAAGGCAAGGATGACAACGAAATGGGTACTACCGCTGTCAAGAAGCTGGTAGAAGCCTTGGACGAGTACATCCCTGAGCCGGAGCGTGCGATCGATCAGCCGTTCCTGATGCCGATCGAGGACGTCTTCTCCATCTCCGGTCGGGGTACTGTTGTGACCGGTCGTGTTGAGCGTGGCGTGATCAAGGTTGGTGACGAAGTGGAAATCGTGGGTATTCGCGACACCACCAAGACCACCTGTACCGGCGTTGAGATGTTCCGCAAGCTGCTCGACGAAGGTCGTGCCGGCGAGAACGTTGGTGTTCTGCTGCGTGGTACCAAGCGTGACGACGTTGAGCGTGGTCAGGTTCTGGCGGTACCGGGTTCCATTACCCCGCACACCAAGTTCGAGTCAGAAGTTTACGTTCTGAGCAAGGAAGAGGGTGGTCGTCACACCCCGTTCTTCAAAGGCTACCGTCCGCAGTTCTACTTCCGTACGACTGACGTGACCGGTTCCTGCGAACTGCCGGAAGGTGTAGAGATGGTTATGCCGGGTGACAACGTCAAGCTGGTTGCCACTCTGATTGCTCCGATCGCCATGGAAGAAGGTCTGCGCTTCGCGATTCGTGAAGGCGGCCGTACCGTTGGCGCCGGTGTTGTAGCCAAGATTATTGAATAAGCACCAGGCAAGTTTAGGTGCAGGCCAGTAGCTCAATTGGCAGAGCAGCGGTCTCCAAAACCGCAGGTTGGGGGTTCGATTCCCTCCTGGCCTGCCATTTTCAATCCTTGGGATACAAAAGCTGATTCCTATGGAGTCTAAAGCACAACCGACAGCCGGTCGCTTCGATATTCTGAAGTGGCTGGTTGTTTTTGTCTTAATTGCCGCCGGTGTTGTGGGCAATCTGTATTTCGGAGCCGAGTCCCTTCTGTATCGGGTGCTCGGTCTTGTTGCGCTTGCGCTCGTCGCTGCCTTCGTGGCGCTGCAGACAGATCGCGGTCGTCGCTTTGCGTTGCTGCTGAAAGAAGCGCGTGTCGAAATACGGAAAGTGGTATGGCCGACGCGTCCGGAGCTGGTTCAAACGACTTTTATTGTCGTTGCTTTCGTGCTGGTTGTGGCTCTCATTCTCTGGGGTATGGACTCGTTGATCAGTTGGTTGGTCTCCGGGGTAATCGGGTAACGTTGGAGAGAAGCGATGGCTAAGCGCTGGTACGTCGTGCATGCTTATTCAGGCTTTGAGAAGCACGTAATGCGCACTCTCCGTGAGCGTGTTGCCCTGAATGGTCTCGAAGAGCGATTTGGTGAAATCCTGGTCCCGACCGAAGAAGTGGTCGAGATGCGGGACGGCAAGAAGCGCAAGAGTGAGCGTAAGTTCTATCCTGGCTACGTGCTCGTTCAGATGGAAATGGACGACGAAACCTGGCACATGGTGAAAAATACGCCGCGGGTTCTTGGCTTTATCGGCGGTACGAAAGACAAGCCGGCGCCCATCACCGAAAAAGAGGCGGAAGCGATTCTTCAGCGCGTTGAGAGCGGTGTTGATAAGCCCAAACCCAAGACGCTGTTTGAGCCAGGCGAAATTGTCCGCGTTATCGAAGGTCCGTTTGCAGACTTTAATGGCGTGGTCGAAGAGGTTGACTACGACAAGAGTCGTGTTAAGGTCGCCGTCCTTATTTTTGGTCGCTCAACGCCTGTTGAGCTGGAGTTTGGTCAAGTCGAGAAAGACTGATCACAGAGATTTAGCGGGAAGCTCGCGCACTATTGTGACGCGGGCTTTTTGTGTCTGAGGAAGGGGAGCCGAAAGGCGTTTGAACCCATTAGGAGTAAATCATGGCAAAGAAAATCGAAGCGTATATCAAGCTTCAGGTTGCAGCCGGTCAAGCTAACCCGAGCCCCCCGGTGGGTCCGGCTCTGGGTCAGCACGGTGTCAACATCATGGAGTTCTGTAAGGCGTTTAACGCACAGACTCAAGGTATCGAGCCGGGCCTGCCGACTCCCGTTGTTATCACTGTATACAGCGATCGCAGCTTTACCTTCATCACCAAGACGCCGCCGGCTTCCGTTCTGTTGAAGAAGGCCGCTGGTATCAAGAGTGGTTCAAGCCGCCCGAACACCGACAAAGTCGGTACGGTGACTCGTGAGCAGCTTGAAGAAATTGCCAAGACCAAGGAGCCGGATCTCACGGCTGCCGACATGGACGCCGCTGTTCGCACTATCGCGGGCACTGCGCGTAGCATGGGTCTGAACGTGGAGGGCGTGTGATATGGCGAAGTTGAGCAAGCGTCAAAAGCTGATTCGTGAAAAAGTTGAGTCCACTCGCGCCTACTCCGTCGACGAAGCCGTTTCCCTGCTGGTAGAGCTGGGTGGCAACGTCAAGTTCAAGGAGTCCATCGACGTTTCCGTAAACCTGGGCGTTGACGCACGTAAATCCGACCAGGTTGTTCGCAGTTCTACGGTTCTGCCCAACGGCACTGGCAAGAGCGTGCGCGTTGCCGTCTTCACCCAGGGTGCCAATGCCGAGAAGGCAACGGCTGCCGGTGCGGATGTTGTCGGCATGGACGATCTGGCCGAAGAAGTGAAGAAGGGCAACATGGATTTTGACGTGGTTATCGCCACGCCGGACGCCATGCGTGTCGTTGGTCAGCTGGGTCAGATCCTGGGGCCGCGCGGCCTGATGCCGAACCCGAAAGTCGGCACCGTAACCCCGGATGTGGAAGCGGCTGTTCAGAACGCCAAGGCGGGTCAGGTTCGTTACCGGACCGACAAGAACGGCATCATCCACGCTCCGATGGGTAATGTTGAATTCTCTGCCCAGGCCATCAAGGAAAACCTTGAAGCCCTGCTGGCGGATCTTAAAAAGGCCAAGCCTTCATCGGCGAAGGGCGTTTACCTGAAGAAGGTAACTCTGTCCTCCACGATGGGGCCGGGCCTGACTATCGATCAGAGCGGTCTGGCTATCTGATCCCTGTTCGATAGAACCTTTGTAGTCTAGGCGGAAGCCAAGGCTGTCAAAGACCGCAGGCCCTGGAGGCGCTTAGGCGTCGAAGGGTTAAAGCAACGCCTGCGCAGACGGTGTGAAGACGTTCTCTGAACCCAAACACCGTACGGCGCCTTGAAGGATGCCGGTATCAAGGGTCTTAGGATCCGGGCCGGCGTCTGGAAAGGCAGAGATGGGTTTGCTGGCTTAGGTCAGCGAAATCAAGGAGAAATCCAGTGGCAATTCGACTCGAAGACAAGAAGGCGATCGTCGCTGAAGTCAACGAGACTGCCGGTGGTGCTCTGTCTGTCGTTCTGGCCGATTACCGTGGTATCACCTCCGGTGATATGACGACTTTGCGTGCCAAGGCTCGTGCCGAGAACGTCCGCTTGAAGGTTGTTCGTAACAACCTGGCCAAGCGGGCCATCGAAGGTACTGAGTTCGAGTGCATCAAAGACGCACTGGTCGGACCGACAATTCTGGCGTTCTCAATGGAAGATCCGGGCGCAGGCGCACGTCTGCTGAAGGATTTCGCCAAAGAGAGCGAGGTGTTCGAAATTAAAGGTTTGGCTGTCGGCGGTGAGCTGATGGGCGCAGACCAAATCGATCGCCTGGCCAAGCTGCCGACGCGCCACGAAGCGCTGTCCATGCTGGCCGCCGTTACACAGGCACCGATCACCAAGCTCGCGCGTACCCTCAACGAATTCCCGTCGAAGGTTACTCGTGCAGTCGCGGCAGTACGCGACCAGAAGCAAGACGCTGCTTGATTCTGTTGAATACGTTATTTTTAACATTTGGAGAAAGTCATGGCTCTGTCTAACGAAGACATTTTGAATGCAATCGCCGAAATGAGCGTCATGGACGTTGTCGCTCTGGTTGAAGCGATGGAAGAGAAGTTCGGTGTATCCGCTGCTGCAGCTGTTGCTGCTGCACCGGCTGCTGCCGGCGGCGAAGCTGCCGCTGCTGAAGAGCAGACCGAATTTGACGTTGTACTGACTGGTGCTGGTGACAAGAAAGTTAACGTCATCAAGGCCGTTCGCGAACTGACAGGCCTGGGCCTGAAAGAAGCGAAGGAAATGGTTGACAGCGCTCCGTCCACCGTTAAGGAAGCTGCTTCCAAGGACGACGCTGAAGAAGCCAAGAAGAAGCTTGAGGAAGCTGGCGCAGCCGTTGAGCTCAAGTAAGGGCTGGCTGTTGACCGCATACGTGCCTTAGGCATGAAATTGGCTGGTGGCAAAAGCCACCGGCCTTTTTCTGTTGTATATGCTATAACCTACAGCCCGAGTCTTGTTCGAGACGGCGCAGTTAGCCGAGCAATTCGGCCCCGAAGCAGGTAAATGTTTGCTTCTTGATACCAGGTATCAGGTCTAAAGCTGGGGAATGCAGATGACTTACTCCTACACTGAGAAAAAGCGGATTCGCAAAGACTTTAGCAAATTGCCTTCCGTTATGGATGTCCCCTATTTGCTGTCTATTCAGCTCGATTCTTACCGGGGCTTCCTGCAAATGGAAGCGGCAGCGGATTCGCGCCAGGAAACTGGATTGCACGCCGCCTTCAAATCCGTATTCCCGATTGTCAGTTACTCGGGCAACGCGGCGCTCGAATACGTGAGCTACCGCATTGGCGAGCCGGTATTTGATGTCAAGGAATGTCAGCTCCGGGGCGTGACATACGCTGCACCGCTGCGTGTGAAAGTTCGCCTGATTATTTATGACAAAGAATCGTCGAATAAGGCGATCAAAGACATTAAAGAGCAAGAAGTCTACATGGGCGAAATGCCCCTGATGACTGAGAACGGTACGTTCGTTGTTAATGGTACTGAGCGCGTTATCGTGTCTCAGCTGCACCGTTCTCCGGGTGTGTTCTTTGACCACGATAAAGGCAAGACGCACTCCTCCGGTAAATTGCTCTATTCAGCCCGGGTGATTCCTTACCGTGGTTCCTGGCTGGATTTCGAATTCGATCCGAAGGACAGCGTCTTCGTCCGGATCGACCGTCGCCGGAAGCTGCCGGCCACCATCCTGCTGCGTGCTCTCGACTTCTCGTCCGAGCAAATGCTGGACATGTTCTTCGATACCAGCAAGTTCCGTCTGGGCGAAGAGAGCTGCATGCTGGAGCTGGTCCCGAGCCGCCTGCGTGGTGATATCGCCACGTTTGACATTAAGGATCCGGACGGCAACGTCATTGTTGAGGAAGGGCGTCGCGTTACCGCACGTCATATCCGTCAGCTGGAAAAAGCCGGTATCAGCGAACTGGAAGTGCCGACCGCTTACCTCAACGGTCGTGTTACCGCCCGTGACATCGTTGACCAGTCCACCGGCGAGCTGATCCTCGAGTGCAACACCGAGCTGACCGACGAGTCCGTCGAGAAGCTGCTGGCAGCCGGCATCAAGGATCTGGAGACCCTGTACACGAACGACCTCGACTGTGGTCCGTTCATGTCAGACACCCTGCGTAACGATCCGACCCGTAACCAGCTGGAAGCGCTGGTCGAGATCTACCGCATGATGCGCCCGGGCGAGCCGCCCACCAAGGAATCGGCCGAGAACCTGTTCAACAACCTGTTCTTCTCCGATGAGCGCTACGATCTGTCCGGCGTTGGCCGGATGAAGCTGAACCGTCGTCTGGGTCGTGAAGAATCCACTGGCCCGGGCACGCTGACCAACGACGACATCATCGATGTCCTGAAGACGCTGATCTCTATCCGTAACGGTCAGGGCAACGTCGACGATATCGATAACCTGGGCAACCGTCGTATTCGCTCCGTGGGCGAGATGGCCGAGAACCAGTTCCGCGTCGGTCTGGTGCGTGTTGAGCGTGCCGTGCGCGAGCGCCTGAGCCTGGCGGAAAGCGAAGGCCTGATGCCTCAGGACCTGATCAACGCCAAGCCGGTTGCGGCGGCGGTGAAAGAGTTCTTCGGCTCCAGCCAGCTGTCCCAGTTCATGGACCAGAACAACCCGCTGTCCGAAGTCACGCACAAGCGTCGTGTTTCGGCCCTTGGTCCTGGCGGTCTGACCCGTGAGCGTGCCGGCTTCGAAGTGCGTGACGTTCACCCGACCCACTACGGTCGTGTGTGTCCGATCGAGACGCCGGAAGGCCCGAACATCGGTCTGATCAACTCCCTGGCCACCTATGCCCGGACCAACTCCTATGGTTTTCTGGAGTCTCCGTACCGCAAGGTTGTCGACGGCGTTGTGACCGACGAGATCCAGTACCTCTCCGCCATTGAGGAGAGCAACTACGTCATCGCCCAGGCGAGCGCGGCGACCGACGACAACGGCAAGCTGGTCGACGAACTGGTTACCGTGCGTCACCAGAATGAGTTTACGGTCACCCCGCCGGAGAACGTTCGTTTCATGGACGTCTCACCGCGCCAGGTTGTGTCCGTGGCAGCGTCGCTGATCCCGTTCCTCGAGCACGATGACGCGAACCGGGCCCTGATGGGTGCCAACATGCAACGTCAGGCGGTTCCGACCCTGCGTGCCGAGAAGCCGCTGGTTGGTACCGGTATCGAGCGCATCGTGGCCCAGGATTCCGGCGTTTGTGTCACCGCCCGTCGCGGTGGCCTGGTCGAAAGCGTGGATGCGGCCCGTATCGTTATTCGCGTCAACGATGACGAGACCGAGGCCGGTGATGCCGGTGTCGATATCTACAACCTGACCAAGTACACGCGTTCCAACCAGAACACGTGCATCAACCAGCGTTCCATCGTCAAGCAGGGCGAGATGATCGCTCGCGGCGACGTGCTGGCCGACGGCCCGTCCGTCGACCTGGGTGAGCTGGCGCTGGGTCAGAACATGCGCATCGCGTTCATGCCCTGGAACGGCTACAACTTCGAGGACTCCATCATGGTGTCTGAGAAGGTCGTTCAGGAAGATCGCTTTACCACCATCCACATTCAGGAACTGACCTGTGTGGCGCGTGATACCAAGCTGGGCAGCGAGGAAATCACGGCGGATATTCCGAACGTTGGTGAGAGCGCGCTGTCCAAGCTGGACGAGTCCGGCATCGTCTACATCGGTGCCGAGGTGGGTGCCGGAGATATCCTCGTGGGCAAGGTGACGCCGAAGGGTGAAACCCAGCTGACCCCGGAGGAGAAGCTGCTGCGTGCGATCTTCGGTGAGAAGGCGTCCGACGTGAAGGATACGTCTTCTCGCGTGCCAACCGGCACCCGCGGTACCGTCATCGACGTGCAGGTCTTCACTCGTGATGGTATCGAGAAGGATCAGCGTGCGCTGTCCATTGAGAAGGATCAGCTCGATCAGTTCCGCAAGGATCTGAAAGACGAGTACCGCATTGTTGAAGGCGCTACCTATGAGCGTCTGACCAATGCCCTGAAGGGGCAGGAAGTCATCAGCGGTCCGGGTCTGAAGAAAGGTGCCAAACTGGACGAGGCGTTCCTGGCGGACCTGCCGCGCGACGACTGGTTCAAGCTGCGCATGCAGGACGAGGCCCTGAACGAACTGCTGGAAAAATCCGAGCAGGCCCTGGAAGAGCGTCGCAAGGTGCACGAAGAGCGCTTTGACGACAAGAAGGGCAAGCTGCAGCAGGGCGATGACCTGGCGCCGGGCGTCCTCAAGATCGTCAAGGTTTACCTGGCGATCAAGCGTCGCATTCAGCCGGGTGACAAGATGGCTGGCCGTCACGGTAACAAGGGTGTTATCTCCGCGGTTATGCCGATCGAGGACATGCCTTACGACGAGCAGGGCAATCCGGTCGATGTGGTTCTCAACCCGCTGGGCGTTCCGTCGCGGATGAACGTCGGTCAGGTGCTTGAGACGCACCTGGGCGCTGCCGCAAAAGGGCTGGGTCACAAGATCAACGCCATGATCGCCGAGCAGAAGAAGGTGGCCGAGATGCGCGAGCTTCTGGGTGCCATCTACAACCACAGCGACGAGACCTTCGCGGTCCCGCTGGAATCTCTGTCGGACGACGAGATCATGGAGCTGGCGCGTAACCTGCGCGAAGGGGTTCCGATGGCGACCGCCGTCTTCGACGGTGCCAAGGAAGCCGAAGTGAAGCGTATGCTGGAGCTGGCCGATATGGATACCAGCGGCCAAGTCACGCTTTACGACGGCCGTACAGGTGATGAGTTTGATCGTCCGGTGACCGTGGGCTACATGTACATGCTCAAGCTCAACCACCTGATCGACGACAAGATGCACGCCCGTTCCACCGGTTCGTACAGCCTTGTAACCCAGCAGCCGCTGGGCGGTAAGGCGCAGTTCGGTGGTCAGCGCTTCGGTGAGATGGAAGTCTGGGCCCTGGAGGCCTATGGCGCAGCTTACACGCTGCAGGAAATGCTCACCGTCAAGTCTGACGACGTGAACGGTCGGACGAAGATGTACAAGAACATTGTCGATGGTGACCATCGCATGGAGCCGGGTATGCCCGAATCCTTCAACGTTCTTGTCAAGGAAATCCGCTCGCTGGGTATCGACATCGAGCTGGAATCCGACTGAGCCGAATTGTTTTTTGGCAGCGTGAGCGGGCACGGCAACGTGCCCGCCCGAGATTAACGCCATCCGGAGCTGTTACTGATGAAAGATTTGCTGAATCTTCTCAAGAGTCAGAACCAGAAGCAGGAGTTTGACGCCATCCGTATTGGTCTGGCGTCCCCTGATATGATTCGCTCGTGGTCCTTCGGCGAGGTCAAGAAGCCGGAGACCATCAACTACCGCACGTTCAAGCCCGAGCGTGACGGTCTTTTCTGCGCCAAGATCTTTGGTCCGATCAAGGACTACGAGTGTCTGTGCGGCAAGTACAAGCGCCTCAAGCACCGCGGCGTTATCTGTGAGAAGTGCGGTGTTGAAGTCGCGCTGGCCAACGTGCGTCGCGAGCGCATGGGGCACATCGAGCTGGCCAGCCCGGTCGCTCATATCTGGTTCCTCAAGTCGCTGCCGTCCCGCATCGGCCTGATGATGGATATGACCCTGCGCGACATCGAGCGGGTTCTGTACTTCGAGTCCTTTATTGTGATCGATCCGGGCATGACCACGCTGGAGCGCGGTCAGCTGCTGAACGACGAGCAGTACTACGAAGCCCTGGAAGAGTTTGGTGACGAGTTCGACGCCCGTATGGGTGCCGAAGCGGTCAAGGCCCTGCTGGAAGACATTGACCTGCAGGCCGAAGTGGATCAACTGCGCGAGGAAATCCCGCAGACCAACTCCGAAACCAAGATCAAGAAGCTGAGTAAACGCCTCAAGCTGCTCGAAGCCTTCCTGTTCTCCGGCAACCGTCCGGGCGACATGATCATGACCGTGCTGCCGGTTCTGCCGCCGGACCTGCGTCCGTTGGTACCGCTGGACGGCGGCCGTTTCGCAACGTCCGACCTGAACGATCTGTACCGTCGCGTGATCAACCGGAACAACCGCCTCAAGCGTCTTCTGGAGCTCAACGCGCCGGACATCATCGTGCGTAACGAGAAGCGGATGCTGCAGGAAGCCGTGGATGCGCTGCTGGACAACGGTCGTCGCGGCCGTGCCATCACCGGCACCAACAAGCGCCCGCTGAAATCCCTGGCTGACATGATCAAGGGTAAGCAGGGTCGTTTCCGTCAGAACCTGCTGGGTAAGCGGGTCGACTACTCCGGCCGTTCCGTCATCGTGGTCGGTCCGTACCTGCGCCTGCACCAGTGCGGCCTGCCCAAGAAGATGGGCCTGGAGCTGTTCAAGCCGTTCATCTTTGCCAAGCTCGAGCACCGTGGACTGGCGACCACCATCAAGGCCGCCAAGAAGATGGTCGAGCGTGAGGAAGCCGTTGTCTGGGACATCCTGGACGAGGTCATCCGCGAGCACCCGATCCTGCTGAACCGGGCGCCGACCCTGCACCGTCTGGGCATCCAGGCATTTGAGCCGGTTCTGATCGAAGGTAAGGCCATCCAGCTGCACCCGCTGGTCTGTGCCGCCTACAACGCCGACTTCGACGGTGACCAGATGGCGGTCCACGTACCGCTGACCCTGGAAGCCCAGCTTGAAGCGCGCGCGCTGATGATGTCCACCAACAACGTGCTGTCTCCGGCGAACGGCGAGCCGATCATCGTACCGTCGCAGGACGTGGTACTGGGTCTGTACTACATGACCCGTGAGCGCAAGACCGCGTTGGGCGAAGGCCGCACGTTTGCTGACACCAAGGAAGTGCATCGCGCCTACGGTGCCGGCAAGGTCGATCTGCAGGCCAAGATCAAGGTCCGGGTCAAGGAAGTGGTGCGTGACGAGGACAGCGGTGAGCTGAACGAAAGTTACAACATCGTTGATACTACCGTCGGCCGAGCGCTGCTGTTTGACATCGTTCCGGATGGCATGCCGTTCGAAATCGTCAACAAGCCGATGGTCAAGAAGGCGATCTCCAACCTGATCAACGTGTGCTACCGCACCGTGGGTCTGAAGGAGTCCGTTATCTTCGCCGACCAACTGATGTACACCGGTTTCCACTACGCGACCGTGTCCGGTACGTCCATTGGTGTGAACGACTTCGAAATTCCGCCCGAGAAGTACGAGATGATCAGTGCGGCCGAGGACGAGGTTCTGGAGATTGAATCCCAGTATGCCTCTGGTCTGCTGACTCAGGGCGAGAAGTACAACAAGGTGATCGACATCTGGTCACGGGCCAACGACAAAGTGTCCAAGGCCATGATGGAGCGCCTGTCCCAGGAAGAGGTGTTCGACGCCGACGGCAACCTGGTCAAGGACGAAGGCGGCGAGCAGGTCTATCAGGAGTCGTTCAACTCCGTCTATATGATGGCGGACTCCGGTGCCCGGGGTTCCGCAGCCCAGATTCGTCAGCTGGCGGGTATGCGGGGTCTGATGGCCAAGCCGGATGGCTCGATCATCGAGACGCCGATCACGGCGAACTTCCGTGAGGGTCTGAACGTACTTCAGTACTTCATCTCGACCCACGGTGCTCGTAAAGGCCTGGCGGATACCGCCCTGAAGACGGCCAACTCCGGTTACCTGACCCGTCGTCTGGTCGACGTATCGCAGGATCTGGTTGTGACCGAGAACGACTGTGGTACGGCCGAAGGCCTGCTGATGACGCCGCACATCGAAGGTGGCGACGTTGTTGTGCCGCTGGGCGACCGTGTCCTGGGTCGAGTGACTGCGCGTGACGTGTTCACGCCGACCGACAAGGAAAACGCGGTAGTGTCCGCAGGCACCCTGCTGGACGAGAAGACCATCGAGATGGTCGAGAAGGCCGGTGTGGATGAGATCTGGGTGCGTTCCGCCATCACCTGTGACACCAAGCACGGCGTCTGCTCCATGTGCTACGGCCGTGATCTGGCCCGTGGTCACCAGGTGAACGTCGGAGAGGCTGTGGGTGTTATCGCGGCCCAGTCCATCGGTGAGCCGGGTACCCAGCTGACCATGCGGACCTTCCACATCGGGGGCGCGGCCAGCCGGGCGTCTGCCGTGGACAACATCCAGGTCAAGCACGGCGGCACGGTTCGTCTGCACAACCTGAAGTCCATCGAGAAGGCCGACGGCACCCTGGTGGTGGTTTCCCGTTCCTCCGCTCTGGCGATCGCCGACGAGCAGGGGCGTGAGCGTGAGTGGTACAAACTGCCGTACGGCGCGATGCTGTCCGTCAAGCAGGGCGACTCGGTTGATGCCGGTGCGGTGGTTGCCAAGTGGGATCCGCACACCCACCCGATCATCGCCGAAGGCGATGGCACGGCGAAGTTCGTAGGTATGGACCAGGGCATCACCGTCCGCACCCAGACCGACGAAATGACCGGCCTGTCCACCGTTCAGGTGATCGACCCGAAAGAGCGTCCGGCAGCGGGTAAGGACATCCGTCCGATGATCCAACTGGTGGACGACAAGGGCGAGGAAATCGTGCTGCCCGGCGGTAGTCCGGCCCAGTACTTCCTGCCGGCCAACGCGCTGGTCACCCTGAGCAACGGCGGTAAGGTCGAGATCGGTGATGTGGTCGCGCGTATTCCGCAGGAAAGCTCCAAGACCCGGGATATCACCGGTGGTCTGCCGCGGGTTGCCGACCTGTTCGAGGCGCGTCGTCCGAAAGAGCCGTCCATTCTGGCGGAAATCTCCGGTACCGTCTCCTTCGGTAAAGAGACCAAAGGTAAGAAGCGCCTGGTGATCACGCCGAAAGACGGCGATCCGTATGAGGTGCTGATTCCCAAGTATCGTCAGCTCAACGTGTTCGAAGGCGAAACGGTTGAGAAGGGTGAGGTGATTGCCGACGGTCCGTCCAACCCGCACGACATTCTGCGTCTGCTGGGCGTGGTCGAGCTGGCCAAGTACATCACCAACGAGATTCAGGACGTCTATCGTCTGCAGGGCGTTGTGATCAACGACAAGCACATCGAGGTGATCGTTCGCCAGATGCTGCGCAAGGTCGAAATCACGGACCCGGGCGATACCACCTTTATCTCCGGCGATACCGTCGAGTACCACCAGGTGGTCGAGGAAAATGCCCGGGTCGATGCAGAGGACAAGGAACCGGCGCGGTTCGAACGTCTGCTGCTGGGTATTACCAAAGCCTCGCTGGCAACGGACTCCTTCATCTCGGCGGCGTCGTTCCAGGAAACAACGCGTGTTCTGACCGAAGGCGCGGTGACAGGCAAGCGCGATTACCTGCGCGGCCTGAAGGAAAACGTTGTTGTAGGTCGCCTGATCCCGGCGGGTACCGGGTTGGCCTATCACAACGAACGCCGCCGCAAGCGTGACGCGACCGAAGGCCAGGGTGTTACGGCTGAAGATGTCGTCGAAGCGCTGAGCGCGGAGCTCAACCGCTAGGCCCGGTAAATACGGACTGGCAGTTGGTTAAAAAGGAAGCAGTCTTCTTGACTGCCCGGGGGCGCAGGCTTACACTTGCGTCCCTTAAATTTGCCCCTCGTGGGCAATGTCAATGATCCAGTATTTTGGAGTTTGCTTACATGGCAACGATTAATCAGTTGGTACGTAAGCCTCGTAAACGCAAAGTGGCGAAAAGCGACGTGCCGGCGCTTCAGAGCTGCCCGCAGCGTCGGGGTGTATGTACTCGTGTATACACCACCACGCCGAAGAAGCCGAACTCAGCACTGCGTAAAGTGTGCCGTGTTCGTCTGACCAACGGTTACGAGGTGTCTTCCTACATCGGTGGTGAAGGCCACAACCTGCAGGAGCACAGTGTTGTGCTGATCCGCGGCGGTCGTGTAAAGGACTTGCCGGGTGTTCGCTATCACACTGTTCGCGGTACTTTGGACACCCAGGGTGTTCAGAACCGTAAGCAGGGCCGTTCCAAGTACGGTACAAAACGACCCAAGTCCTGATTTCCCTAGCGGGTCTTTTATCGTTGCCTATCGACGATAAGAGTAAGGCTGAGTAGCCGGTCGGCTATCTCAGGGGTTCCTGAAGACCTTTTTTCACAGAGGGCTTATCGATGCCTAGAAGAAGAGTTGCAGCAAAACGGGAAATCATTCCTGATCCTAAGTTTGGCAGCCAGCGTCTGGCCAAATTCATCAACCACGTTATGGAAAGCGGCAAGAAAGCCGTAGCCGAGCGCATTGTTTATGGCGCGCTCGATATCGTGGCTGACAAGTCCAAAGAAGAGCCGATCGAGATGTTCGAAAAAGCTCTGGAAAACATCCAGCCGATGGTCGAGGTTAAGTCTCGCCGGGTTGGGGGTGCGACCTACCAGGTACCGGTAGAGGTTCGTCCTTCCCGTCAGAATGCTCTGGCAATGCGGTGGCTGGTTGAGTTCTCGCGCAAGCGTGGCGAAAAATCCATGGCCCAGCGTCTGGCCGGCGAAATTCTGGATGCTGCCGACAGCAAAGGTGCGGCAGTTAAGAAGCGCGAAGACGTTCATCGCATGGCAGAAGCCAACAAGGCGTTCTCTCACTTCCGTTTCTAATAAGCCGAGGTTTTTACTGTGGCACGCAAGACCCCAATTAAGCGCTATCGTAATATCGGGATTTGTGCGCACGTTGATGCGGGCAAAACCACGACCACCGAGCGCGTTCTGTTCTACACCGGTATCTCCCATAAGATCGGTGAGGTGCATGACGGTGCGGCGACCATGGACTGGATGGAGCAGGAGCAGGAGCGTGGTATCACCATCACCTCTGCTGCCACCACCTGTTTCTGGCGCGGTATGGACCAGCAGTACGATGAGCATCGCATCAACATCATCGATACCCCGGGACACGTTGACTTTACCATCGAGGTAGAGCGTTCCCTGCGGGTGCTGGATGGCGCTGTTGTCGTATTCTGCGGCTCTTCCGGTGTTGAGCCCCAGTCCGAAACCGTTTGGCGTCAGGCCAACAAGTACGAAGTTCCGCGCATGGTGTTCGTCAACAAGATGGACCGTGCCGGCGCGAACTTCCTGCGCGTTGTTGACCAGATCAAGAACCGTCTCGGAGCGAATGCGGTTCCCATTCAGCTGCCGATTGGCGCTGAAGACCAGTTCGAAGGCCTGGTTGACCTGATCCGTAACAAGGCCATCTACTGGAACGAAGCCGATGCCGGCGCGACCTATGAAGAGAAGGACGTGCCTGCGGAAATGGCGGACGAAGTCGCCATGTACCGCGAGCAGATGGTTGAAGCGGCTGCCGAGGCCAACGAAGAGTTGATGGAGAAGTACCTGGAAGAGGGTGAGCTGTCCATCGACGATATCAAGAAGGGTCTGCGCCTGCGCACGATTGCCAACGAGATCGTTGTGGCAACCTGTGGTTCTGCATTCAAGAACAAGGGCGTTCAGGCTGTTCTGGACTCTGTCATCGAATTCCTGCCGGCGCCGGACGAAGTCAAGGCGATCCGCGGTGAAATCGACGATGAGGGTACCGAAGACACGCGTCCGGCTAACGACGACGCGCCGTTCTCCGCTCTGGCCTTCAAGATCGCGACGGACCCGTTCGTGGGCACTCTGACGTTCTTCCGGGTTTACTCCGGTAAGCTGGAAAGCGGTAACGCGGTCTACAACTCGGTCAAGCAGAAGAAAGAGCGTGTTGGCCGTATGGTGCAGATGCACTCCAAAGAGCGTAAGGAAATCAAGGAAGTTCTCGCGGGCGATATTGCTGCGGCTATCGGCCTGAAGAGTGTGACCACGGGTGACACTCTGTGCGACGAGAACTCCAAGATTGTTCTGGAGCGCATGGAGTTCCCGGAGCCGGTTATCTCCGTGGCCGTTGAGCCCAAGTCCAAGGCGGATCAGGAAAAGATGAGCGTCGCGCTGGGCAAGCTGGCCCAGGAAGACCCTTCTTTCCGTGTTCGCACAGACGAGGAATCCGGTCAGACCATCATCTCCGGCATGGGTGAGCTGCACCTGGACATCATCGTCGACCGCATGCGTCGCGAGTTCAAAGTGGAAGCGAATATCGGTAAGCCTCAGGTGGCGTACCGTGAGTGCATCCGTAAGGCTGTTGACGTCGAAGGCAAGTTCGTGCGTCAGTCCGGTGGTCGTGGTCAGTACGGGCACGTCCATGTGAAGTTTGAGCCGATGCCGTTGGACGAAGAAGACGGGGATAACTTCGTTTTCGTCAACGAAATCGTTGGGGGTGTGGTTCCCAAGGAATACATTCCGGCGGTTTCCCAGGGCATTGAAGAGCAGATGCAGAACGGTATTATCGCTGGCTATCCGCTGCTGCGGATCAAGGCGACTCTGCATGACGGCTCTTACCACGATGTCGACTCGAACGAGATGGCGTTCAAGATCGCCGGTTCCATGGCGCTGAAAAAGGCCGCGGAACAGGCTAGTCCGGCGCTGCTCGAGCCGATGATGAAGGTTGAAGTCGTTACCCCGGAAGACTACATGGGTGATGTCGTTGGTGACCTGAACCGTCGTCGTGGTCTCGTTCAGGGTATGGAAGACGGCCCGTCGGGCAAGGTCATCCGTGCCGAGGTTCCGTTGTCGGAGATGTTCGGTTACGCCACCGATCTGCGTTCTGCCACGCAGGGTCGTGCGTCCTACGCGATGGAGTTCTCGCGCTACGCAGAAGCTCCTTCGAACATTGCCGAAGCGATCATCAACAAGGGTTGATACCCGGATTAAGAAACAGGAAGAGGTGTAACCGTGTCTAAAGAAAAATTTGAGCGTAGTAAACCGCACGTGAACGTGGGCACCATTGGTCACGTTGACCATGGTAAGACCACGCTGACAGCCGCTCTGACTCGTGTGTGTCACGAAGTATGGGGTACCGGTTCTGCAAGTGCTTTCGACCAGATCGATAACGCACCGGAAGAGAAGGCGCGTGGTATCACCATCGCGACCTCTCACGTTGAGTACGATTCCCCGACGCGTCACTACGCACACGTTGACTGCCCGGGCCACGCCGACTACGTGAAGAACATGATCACCGGTGCGGCGCAGATGGACGGCGCTATCCTGGTTTGCTCCGCAGCTGACGGCCCCATGCCGCAGACTCGCGAGCACATCCTGCTGTCTCGTCAGGTGGGCGTTCCGTTCATCGTTGTGTTCCTGAACAAGGCGGACATGGTCGATGACGAAGAGCTGCTGGAGCTGGTCGAGATGGAAGTTCGTGACCTGCTGAGCCAGTACGACTTCCCGGGCGACGACACTCCGATCGTCACCGGTTCCGCGCTGATGGCGCTGGAAGGCAAGGATGACAACGAAATGGGTACTACCGCTGTCAAGAAGCTGGTAGAAGCCTTGGACGAGTACATCCCTGAGCCGGAGCGTGCGATCGATCAGCCGTTCCTGATGCCGATCGAGGACGTCTTCTCCATCTCCGGTCGGGGTACTGTTGTGACCGGTCGTGTTGAGCGTGGCGTGATCAAGGTTGGTGACGAAGTGGAAATCGTGGGTATTCGCGACACCACCAAGACCACCTGTACCGGCGTTGAGATGTTCCGCAAGCTGCTCGACGAAGGTCGTGCCGGCGAGAACGTTGGTGTTCTGCTGCGTGGTACCAAGCGTGACGACGTTGAGCGTGGTCAGGTTCTGGCGGTACCGGGTTCCATTACCCCGCACACCAAGTTCGAGTCAGAAGTTTACGTTCTGAGCAAGGAAGAGGGTGGTCGTCACACCCCGTTCTTCAAAGGCTACCGTCCGCAGTTCTACTTCCGTACGACTGACGTGACCGGTTCCTGCGAACTGCCGGAAGGTGTAGAGATGGTTATGCCGGGTGACAACGTCAAGCTGGTTGCCACTCTGATTGCTCCGATCGCCATGGAAGAAGGTCTGCGCTTCGCGATTCGTGAAGGCGGCCGTACCGTTGGCGCCGGTGTTGTAGCCAAGATCATCGAGTGATCGATTGATCTGAGCGAAAAAGGGGCTGCCTCGTGCAGCCCCTTTTTCTATGAGGGTAGGTAATTATCCGACTGCCGGGGTAGCAAGGTGCGTGTGCCTGCTTGACAGAGTTGGGCGTTCTGCATACAATGCGGCTCCTTTTTTTAAGGTCGGCTAACAGTAGCTGCTACGAGTGGAGTTTGGTGCAACATGCAAAGCCAAAAAATCAGAATCCGGTTGAAGGCGTTTGATTATCGCCTGATCGACCAGTCCACGCAGGAGATCGTCGATACCGCCAAGCGGACCGGCGCCCAGGTGCGTGGCCCAATTCCTCTGCCGACGCGCAAGGAAAAGTACACCGTATTGATCTCTCCGCACGTCAATAAAGACGCGCGCGATCAGTATGAAATTCGCACGCATAAACGTCTGCTCGACATCGTTGAGCCGACGGAGAAGACAGTCGATGCATTGATGAAGCTTGATCTGGCAGCAGGTGTAGACGTTCAGATCAGCCTCGGCTAACGCGCAACGCGTTGGTCTGTGTAACTGTCCTAAGGCCATAGAGGGTGAGAGCCCCGTACACTTAAGAGGTGAAACATGGCAATTGGTGTGGTCGGCCGCAAGGCCGGTATGACCCGTATTTTTGCGGATGACGGGCGCGCAACGCCCGTAACAGTGATCGAGGTTGAACCCAACCGCATCACTCAACTCAAGACACTCGAATCTGACGGCTATCGCGCAGTCCAGGTGACTGTTGGCGAGCGTCGCGCTTCCCGTGTAACCAAGAGCGAATCCGGTCACTTTGCCAAGGCGGGTGTTGAAGCCGGTCGCGGGCTGTGGGAATTCCGTCTCGCCGATGGCGAAGGCGAAGATCTGCAGGCTGGTGGCGAGCTCGTGGTTTCCGCGTTTGAAGCCGGTCAGATGGTCGACGCTACTGCGACTTCCAAGGGTAAAGGCTTTGCCGGTACCGTTAAGCGCTGGAACTTCTCCACGCAAGACGCGACTCACGGTAACTCCCTGTCGCATCGCGCCCCTGGTTCGATCGGTCAGAACCAGTCTCCGGGTAAAGTTTTTAAAGGCAAGAAGATGGCTGGGCAGATGGGTAATGAGCGGGTGACCACTCAGAACCTGGAAGTGGTCCGCGTCGATGCTGAGCGCAACCTGCTGCTCGTCAAGGGCGCCGTTCCGGGCGCGACTGGCAGCGACGTTGTCATCAAGCCTGCAGTTAAAGCCTGAGGAGCGATGCGATGGAACTGAAAATTACTGGTAGCAGCGAAGGCGTTTCCGTTTCTGACGCTGCTTTCGCAAAAGATTTCAACGAGTCGCTGGTGCATCAGGTTGTTACAGCTTACCTGGCTGGCGGTCGTCAGGGCACTCGTGCCCAGAAGACACGCTCGGAAGTGAGCGGTGGCGGCAAGAAGCCCTGGCGTCAAAAGGGTACCGGTCGTGCCCGTGCGGGTACTATCCGTAGCCCTATCTGGCGTACCGGTGGCGTGACTTTCGCAGCCAAGCCGCAGGATCACGCACAGAAGGTCAATCGTAAGATGTACCGTGCCGCGCTGCGCTCTATCTTTTCAGAGCTGGTGCGTCAGGAACGTCTGGTTATCGTTGACGACGTCACCGTAGAGTCCCCCAAGACCAAGGCGTTCAGCGCCAAGCTGAAGGACCTGGGCGTCTCCAATGCGCTGATCCTGGCTGAGACCGTCGAGCAGAACCTGCACCTGGCTTCTCGCAACATTCCGCACGTTGATGTGCGCGACGTTGCTGGCCTGGATCCGGTGAGCCTGGTCGCTCATGAGAACGTTGTGGTTACCGTGCCGGCTCTGAAGAAGATTGAGGAGATGCTGGGATGAATCAGGAACGTATTTATAAGGTCCTGCTGGGGCCGCATGTTTCCGAGAAGGCCTCCTTGGTCGCCGAAAACAACCAGGTTGTATTTCGAGTCGCGGCTGACGCTACCAAGCCGGAGGTTAAACGCGCTGTTGAGCAACTGTTCAACGTCAAAGTCGAAGGTGTTCAGATCCTGAACCGCAAGGGCAAGTTGAAGCGCACTGTGCGTGGTTTCGGTAAGCGCGATGATCTTCGCAAAGCTTACGTTCGTCTTGCGGAAGGTCAGGAAATCGACTTTGTGGATGTGGAATAAGGTAAAGGGGTCGTAAAATGCCGATCGTCAAAACCAAGCCAACATCGCCCGGCCGCCGTCACGTTGTAAAGACTTACAACCCTGACCTGCACAAAGGCAAGCCTTTCGAGCCGTTGGTTGAATCTCTGAGCCGTACCGGTGGTCGTAACCACTTCGGTCGGATCACTACTCGTCACGTTGGTGGTGGCCACAAGCGTCATTACCGTGTGATCGATTTCAAGCGGACCAAAGATGGTATCCCGGCCGTAGTTGAGCGCCTGGAATACGATCCGAATCGCTCTGCGCACATTGCGCTGCTGAAGTACGCCGATGGCGAGCGTCGTTACATCATCGCTCCCAAGGGCATCGTTGCAGGGCAGGAAGTGCGCTCCGGTATCGACGCGCCGATCAAGTTGGGTAGCACGCTGCCGCTCCGGAACATTCCGGTCGGCTCCGTCATCCACTGCGTCGAACTCAAGCCTGGAAAGGGTGCTCAGCTGGCTCGCAGTGCGGGCGCATCCGTACAGCTGGTTGCTCGTGAAGGTGCGTATGCAACGCTGCGCCTTCGTTCAGGTGAAATGCGTAAGGTGCTTGTTGAGTGCCGTGCCACGCTGGGTGAAGTATCCAACAGCGAGCACACTCTCAAGCAGCTTGGTAAAGCGGGTGCATCACGTTGGCGCGGCAAACGCCCAACAGTACGTGGTGTTGCTATGAACCCAGTTGACCACCCGCATGGTGGTGGTGAAGGGCGTACCTCTGGCGGGCGTCACCCGGTTACTCCGTGGGGTGTTCCGACCAAAGGGCATAAGACTCGTAAGAACAAGCGTACTGACCGAATGATAGTACGTCGTCGTTCAGCCAAGTAAACGACTACATAGAGGTATTTGCTGTGCCACGTTCTTTGAAGAAAGGTCCTTTTATTGACCTGCATCTGTTGAAGAAGGTTGAGGCAGCTCTGGAAGCCAACGACAAGCGGCCGATCAAGACCTGGTCGCGTCGTTCGACGGTTTTCCCGGAGATGGTAGGCCTGACCATTGCCATTCATAACGGCAAGCAACACGTGCCGGTCCATGTCACCGAAGACATGGTTGGCCACAAGCTGGGTGAGTTCGCTGCCACGCGTACTTACCGCGGTCATGCTGCCGACAAGAAAGCAAAACGCTGATTGAGGGTATAGAGAAATGGAAGTAGCGGCTAAGTACAAGGGCGCTCGCCTCTCTGCTCAGAAAGCGCGTCTTGTCGCAGATCAGGTCCGCGGCAAGGCGGTAGAGGACGCCCTGAACATTCTGACTTTCAGCCCGAAAAAGGCGGCGGTGGTTATCAAGAAAGCCTTGGAATCCGCCATTGCCAATGCTGAGCATAACGAAGGTCTGGACATTGACGAGTTGCGGGTCGCCACCATCATGGTGGACGAAGGTCCGACGCTCAAGCGTATCAAGGCTCGAGCCAAGGGGCGCGCTGATCGTATTTTCAAGCGCACCTGTCATATCACCGTCAAGGTCGCCGACAAGTAGGAGATGCTCAGATGGGTCATAAAGTAAATCCAACCGGTATTCGGCTGGGTGTGATTAAAGAGCACAACTCAGTCTGGTATGCCGAAAAAGGGGAATACGCCAAGAACCTGCTTAACGATATCCAGGTTCGTGAATTCCTCGAAAAGCGTCTGGTGAAGGCGTCTGTAAGCAAGATTGTGATCGAGCGCCCTGCTCAGAACGCCCGTATCACGATCCATACCGCCCGCCCGGGGATTGTTATCGGGAAGAAGGGTGAAGATGTTGACCGTCTGCGTCGCGAAGTCAGCGAGATGATGGGCGTGCCTGTGCACATCAACATCGAAGAGGTCCGTAAGCCGGATCTGGATGCCAAACTGGTTGCCCAGAACGTGGCTGGCCAGCTGGAGCGTCGTGTGATGTTCCGTCGCGCCATGAAGCGCGCGGTTCAGAACGCCATGCGCCAGGGCGCAAAAGGTATCAAGATCCAGGTCGGCGGCCGTCTGGGTGGTGCGGAAATCGCACGCTCCGAATGGTATCGCGAAGGCCGTGTTCCGCTGCACACCCTGCGTGCGGACATCGACTACGCAACCTACGAAGCGCAGACCACCTACGGCATCATCGGCGTCAAGGTATGGATCTTCAAGGGCGAGATTCTTGGCGGCATGGAGCAGGTCCGTGCTGAGAAGGATGCCTCTCGCAAGAAAGGTTCTAAGTAAAGGGGCACTCGTATGCTGCAGCCAAAACGCACGAAGTTTCGCAAGGTAATGAAGGGCCGTAACACCGGTCTTGCTCACCGCGGTAACAAGGTGAGCTTCGGTGAGTACGGATTGAAAGCGACAAGCCGCGGGCGTATAACAGCTCGCCAGATTGAGGCGGCTCGTCGGACAATGACCCGGCGCATCAAGCGGGGCGGTAAGATCTGGATCCGGGTTTTCCCGGACAAGCCGATCACCGGTAAGCCGCTGGAAGTTCGTATGGGTAAAGGTAAGGGTTCTGTCGAGTACTGGGTGGCTGAAATTCAGCCCGGTAAGATGCTGTACGAGATGGAAGGCGTTCCTGAGGAAGTCGCGCGTGAAGCGTTCACACTGGCGGCTGCCAAGCTGCCCGTGGCGACAACCTTTGTTACGAGGACGGTGATGTGATGAAAGCAACAGAGCTGCGTGAAAAGTCAGTCGAGGAGCTGAACCAAGAGCTGATCGACCTCCTGAAGGAGCAGTTCAACCTGCGCATGCGTAAGGCGACAGGTCAGCTGAATCAGTCTCACCTCCTCAGCAAGGTTAAGCGCGACATCGCTCGTGTGAAAACAGTATTGAACGAAAAGGCAGAGTGACATGACTGAAGCTACCAAGACTGCCAGAACCCTGAGCGGCAAGGTCGTGAGCAACAAGATGGAGAAGTCCATCGTGGTGCTGGTTGAGCGCCAGGTTAAGCATCCGCTGTACGGCAAGTACATCAAGCGCTCAACCAAGATTCAGGCTCACGACGAGAACAATCAGTGCAACATCGGCGATACCGTTCGGATCGAGGAAACTCGTCCGATCTCCAAGTCCAAAAGCTGGGCTCTGGTGGATATCGTCGAACGCGCATCGAAGGTGTAACTCGCCCGGACGGTGAGTCTTGTCGTAACGGCAAAGTGGTTTCTGCTGGAGAACAACCATGATTCAGACTCAAACAATGCTTGAGGTCGCGGACAACAGTGGTGCCCGTCGGGTGATGTGCATCAAGGTCCTGGGCGGTTCACACCGGCGTTACGCCAGCGTGGGAGACATTATTAAGGTGACCGTAAAGGAAGCCATCCCCCGCGGGAAAGTGCGCAAAGGCCAGGTCCTCAAGGCTGTTGTAGTGCGTACCAGCAAGGGCGTTCGTCGCCCGGACGGTTCGCTTATTCGTTTTGACGGTAACGCGGCCGTACTTCTGAACAACCAGGACGCGCCCATCGGTACCCGGATCTTCGGACCGGTAACCCGTGAGCTGCGTAGCGAAAAGTTCATGAAGATTATTTCACTGGCACCCGAAGTACTGTAAGGACTAGAGGCCGGTTATGAAGAAACTCAAACGAGATGACGAAGTCATCGTTACTACGGGTAAAGACAAGGGTAAGCGCGGCAAGGTCCTCAAGGTCCAGGCCGACGGTAAGGTGCTTGTTTCCGGGATCAACATGATCAAGAAGCACACCAAACCCAACCCGATGGTCGGCACCCCGGGTGGCATCGTCGAGAAAGAAGCACCTATCCAGGCTTCCAACGTGGCTATTTTTAATCCGCAGACCGGCAAGGCCGATCGCGTCGGCTTCCAGAACAAGGAAGACGGCAGTAAGATGCGGATTTTTAAGTCCACGAAAGAAGCAGTCGATAACCAGTAAGTGGTGGTGGTTACGATGCTTAACATGAAAGAGATGTACAAGCAGGACGTGGCGCCCGCGCTGCAAAAGGAGTTCTCCTACGAGAACCCGATGCAGGTGCCGCGTATTGAAAAAATCACCCTGAATATGGGTGTGGGCGAAGCCGTTGGTGACAAGAAGCTGATCGAGAACGCCGTGGCGGATCTCGAGCGTCTGTCCGGCCAAAAGCCGGTAGTTACCAAAGCGCGCAAGTCTGTTGCGGGTTTCAAGATCCGTGAAGGTTGGCCGATTGGCTGCAAGGTAACGCTGCGTGGCGAGCGCATGTGGGATTTCTTTGATCGCCTGGTGCACATTGCGATTCCCCGTGTTCGCGACTTCCGTGGCCTGAACCCGAAGTCATTCGACGGTCGTGGCAACTACAGCATGGGTGTGCGTGAGCAGATCATCTTTCCGGAAATCGACTATGACAAAGTCGACAAAATCCGGGGTCTGGATATCACCATCACCACCAGTGCCGGCACCGACGACGAAGGCCGTGAACTGCTGAAAGCCTTTGGCTTTCCGTTCAAGAAATAAGGAACGAGCGTAATGGCTAAGGTATCGATGAAGAATCGTGAGCTGAAGCGCCAGAAGACTGTTGAGAAATACGCAGTCAAGCGTGCAGAGCTCAAAGCGATTATCAAGAACCCGAACACCAGCGACGAAGAACGTTGGGATGCGCAGATGAAACTGCAGCAGCTTCCCCGTAATGCCAGCCCGGCACGTCTTCGTAACCGCTGCCAGGTGACCGGTCGCCCTCACGGCGTCCTGCGGAAGTTCCAGCTCTCACGCATCAAGCTGCGTGAAGCGGGCATGCGTGGCGACGTTCCGGGTCTGACCAAGTCCAGCTGGTAAGGTAGGCACTTCGGTGCCTGTTGGTAAGCGGTGCGGCAAGCCGCTGCACAACTGAAAAGATCAGGAGCCTCATACCAATGAGTATGCAAGACACGCTTGCGGATATGATTACTCGCATCCGCAATGCACAGATGGCATCAAAAGCTGATGTGACGATGCCGTCTTCCAAGATGAAGGTCTCCGTAGCCCAGGTCCTGAAGGACGAAGGCTACGTCGAAGATTTCTCCGTCTCAGCTGACGCCAAGCCGGAACTCACGGTCAACCTCAAGTATTTCGAGGGCAAGCCGGTTATCGAGTCCATCAAGCGCGTTAGTCGTCCGAGTCTGCGCCAGTACAACGGCGCTGGGGAACTGCCGAAGGTAGCCGGTGGTTTGGGTATCGCCATCGTGTCAACGTCCAAGGGCGTTATGACCGATCGCGCCGCGCGTCAAGCGGGCGTGGGTGGCGAAGTCATCTGCACCGTATTTTAGGAGTTACACATGTCCAGGGTTGCCAATAATCCTGTCGTGCTGCCTTCCGGTGTTGAGGTGAAGCTGAGCGGACAGGATATCAACGTGAAGGGCTCCAAGGGAGCGCTTCAATTCACCATCCACGATGCAGTTGAAGTGAAGCAGGAAGAAAACGTTCTGCGTTTCGCTGCACGTGATGGCGCCAAACAGTCTCGTGCACTTGCCGGTACAACCCGTGCACTGGTGAACAACATGGTCACCGGCGTCAGCAACGGCTTTGAGCGCAAGCTCCAGCTGGTCGGCGTCGGTTACCGTGCCCAGGCACAGGGCAAGAAGCTCAATCTGACACTGGGTTTTTCACACCCGGTTGAGTACGAGCTGCCCGAAGGCGTCACGGCCGAAACACCGTCACCGACGGAAGTCGTGATTCGGGGTATCGATAAGCAACAGGTTGGCCAGGTCGCAGCTGAAATTCGCGGCTATCGTCCGCCCGAGCCTTATAAGGGCAAGGGTGTTCGTTACGCGGATGAGCTGGTCAGACGTAAAGAAGCCAAGAAGAAATAGGGCGAGACTATGAGCGCGAATAACCAAAGATTGCGTCGCGCACGCAAAGTGCGCATGAAGATTCGTGAGCTGGGCGCCAATCGTCTCTGCGTACATCGTACGCCGCGGCATATGTACGCCCAGGTCACCACTGCCGACGGCAGTAAAGTTCTGGCTTCTGCCTCCACGCTGGACAAAGAATTGCGCCAGGGTGCGACCGGCAACGTGGAAGCTGCCAAACAGGTTGGCAAGCTCATCGCAGAGCGTGCCAAGGCAGCCGGCATCGAAGAGGTTGCATTCGACCGTTCCGGCTATCGCTATCACGGACGCATCCAGGCTCTGGCCGATGCGGCGCGTGAAGCTGGCCTGCAATTCTAAGAGGTGGAGAAGATGAGCGTTAACGAACAGAAGGCGCCTGAGCTCCAGGAAAAGCTGGTTCAGGTCAACCGCGTCGCGAAGGTTGTGAAGGGCGGTCGTATTTTCGCTTTCACAGCGCTGACCGTCGTTGGTGATGGTAAAGGTCGTGTTGGTTTCGGTCGCGGCAAGGCGCGTGAAGTGCCGGTCGCTATCCAGAAAGCGATGGAAGCAGCACGTAAGAACATGGTCGATGTGCCGCTGAAGGGCAACACCCTGCAGTACCCGGTTCAGGCCACTCATGGCGGTTCCAAGGTGTACATGCAGCCGGCCTCTGAAGGTACTGGTATCATCGCCGGTGGTGCGATGCGTGCGGTGCTCGAAGTTGCGGGTGTTCAGAACGTCCTGTCCAAGTGTTACGGCTCGACCAATCCGGTCAACGTGGTCCGTTCCACTATCAAGGGTCTGCAGGCCATGAAAGCGCCTGAAGACGTTGCAGCCAAGCGCGGCAAGACCGTGGAAGATATTCTGGGTTGAAGTCATGGCGAACAAGACAATGAAAGTCACACTGACCCGCAGCCCGATCGGCTGCCAGCCCAAGCACAAAGAGTGTGTCAAGGGCCTGGGTCTGCGCAAGATCGGTCACACCGTCGAGGTGGAGGATACTGCTTCCACCCGTGGTATGGTGAACCGCATTAATTACCTGGTACGGGTGGAGGATAACTAAGATGCGTCTTAACGAACTTAGTCCGGAACCCGGTTCACGCCCGGCAGCCAAGCGCGTCGGTCGCGGTATCGGTAGCGGTCTCGGTAAAACCGGCGGCCGTGGTCACAAAGGTCTGAAGTCCCGCTCCGGTGGTTCCGTAGCGCCGGGCTTCGAGGGTGGTCAGCAGCCGCTGGCCCGCCGTCTGCCGAAGTACGGCTTCACTTCGCGTCAGCAACGGTTCGAGGCGGAAATCCGCCTGAACGAGCTGGCCAAGGTTGAAGGCGACGTTGCAGATCTGGCAGCCCTGAAAAAAGCAGACATCATCCGCGAAGAAATTCGCGCCGCCAAGGTGATCCTGTCCGGCGAGCTGACCCGTGCGGTCACCGTCAAGGGACTGAAAGTCACCAAAGGTGCGCGTGAAGCCATTACGGCTGCAGGCGGTAAAATCGAAGAATAAGGCGAGTCGGGGACATAATGGCCAAGACAGCATCAATGCCGGCAGGAGCCGGGAAGGGATTAGCAGAGCTGCGTTCGCGGCTCTGGTTCGTATTCCTGGCGCTACTGGTGTACCGCATCGGTGCCCACATTCCGGTACCGGGTATTAATCCTGATCGCTTGGCAGCACTGTTTGATCAGAACCAGGGCACGATCCTGGGTCTGTTCAATATGTTCTCCGGTGGTGCCCTGGAGCGGATGAGTATCTTCGCTCTGGGCATCATGCCTTACATCTCGGCCTCGATCATCATGCAGCTGATGACTGCTGTCAGTCCGCAGCTGGAGCAGTTGAAGAAAGAGGGCGAAGCCGGACGTCGCAAGATCAGTCAGTACACGCGTTACGGTACGGTTCTGCTGGCCCTGGTTCAGGGTCTTGGTATTTCCGTAGGGCTGGCATCCCAGGGTGTCACCTTCAACGATAGCTTCAGTTTCCACTTTGTGGCCGTCGTGTCCTTCGTGTGTGGTGCCGTCTTCATGATGTGGCTGGGTGAGCAGATCACTGAGCGCGGCATCGGCAACGGCATCTCGCTGCTTATCTTCGCCGGTATCGTGGCCGGTCTGCCCGGCGCGATCGGTCAGACCCTGGAACAGGCCCGCAGCGGCGAAATGAGTCTGCTGGTGGTTCTGGGTATCGCGATCCTCGCGGTGGCCGTGATTGGCTTCGTGGTCTTCATGGAGCGTGGCCAACGCCGGCTGACGATCAATTACGCCAAGCGTCAGCAGGGCCGCCGGGTGTTTGCCCAGCAGTCCAGCCATCTGCCGCTGAAGGTCAATATGGCCGGTGTGATTCCGCCGATTTTCGCGTCGTCCATTCTGCTGTTCCCGGCATCCCTGGGGCAGTGGTTCGGGCAGGGTGAAGGCATGGAGTGGCTGAGCAGTGTTTCCCAGGCGCTCGCGCCGAGCCAGCCGCTGTACATCATTCTGTTCGCGGCAGCCGTGATTTTCTTCTGCTTCTTCTACACCGCGCTGATGTATAACCCGCGGGAAGTGGCAGACAACCTCAAGCGTTCCGGTGCATTTATCCCCGGTATCCGTCCGGGGGAGCAGACTGCCAAGTACATCGATGGTGTGCTGACGCGTCTGACTCTGTTCGGTGCGCTTTACATCACAGCGGTATCCCTCTTCCCTCAGTTCCTGATGGTTGCGGGTAACGTGCCCTTCTACCTGGGCGGTACGTCGCTGCTGATCGTGGTTGTCGTCGTGATGGATTTCATGGCACAGGTTCAGTCTCATCTGATGTCGCATCAGTATGAGTCGCTGATGAAAAAGTCCAATCTCAAGGGCTATGGTCGGGGCTGATCCTGGATCGGTCCCCCGGTAACACTGGAGTCGACAATGAAAGTACGCGCTTCGGTAAAGAAAATTTGCCGTAACTGCAAAGTCATTCGTCGCAATGGCTCGATTCGAGTCATCTGCACGGAGCCTCGTCACAAGCAGCGTCAAGGCTGATATCCCAAGCGATATCACCAGAAACGCAGGGGCGAAATGGTAGTGCTTGATCTTTTTGTGATCAGGGGCTATCATTTCGCGCCGTTTTTGTGGCGGAAAATTCACACAGCAAAGCTTTGAACGCGGAGTAATTTGGATGGCACGTATAGCCGGTGTCAATATACCCGACAACAAACATGCTGTTATCTCACTGACTTACATTTTTGGAGTCGGTAAGACAACAGCTCAGAAGCTTTGCGATGCAGCTGGTGTCCAGCAGGACATCAAGATCAAAGACCTCAGCGATGAGCAGGTTGAGTCACTTCGTACCGAAGTGGGCAAGCTGTCTGTCGAAGGTGATCTGCGTCGTGAAGTTCAGATGAACATTAAGCGTTTGAAGGATCTGGGCTGCTTCCGTGGTCTGCGTCATCGTCATGGGCTTCCGCTCCGTGGCCAGCGCACCAAGACCAACGCTCGCACCCGCAAAGGTCCTCGCAAACCGATTCGCAAGTAACAGGTAGGCAAACATGGCAAAGCCAGGTACACGTACCCGTAAAAAGGTGAAAAAGACGGTTGTTGATGGCGTCGCGCACATCCACGCGTCCTTCAACAACACGATCGTGACCATTTCCGACCGCCAGGGCAATGTCCTGTCATGGGCTACTGCCGGTGGTTCTGGTTTCCGTGGGTCACGCAAGAGCACACCTTTTGCTGCGCAGGTAGCAGCTGAAAGAGCCGGTAACGCGGCTGCTGAATACGGCCTTAAAAACCTGGATGTAGAGGTTAAGGGTCCTGGGCCCGGACGTGAATCCGCTGTACGCGCGCTGAATGGTTGCGGGTACAAGATCACTAACATCACTGATGTGACGCCGATTCCGCATAACGGCTGTCGTCCGCCCAAGAAGCGCCGCGTGTAAGACAGGAGACAGTGAAGTATGGCACGTTACATAGGTCCAAAATGTAAGCTGTCTCGTCGTGAAGGGACAGATCTTTTTCTGAAGAGCGGCGTCCGCGCACTCGACTCCAAGTGCAACATCGAAACCCCTCCGGGGATGCACGGTGCGCGCCGCGGTCGTTTGTCTGAATACGGCGTACAGCTCCGTGAAAAGCAAAAAGTTCGTCGTATCTACGGCGTACTCGAGAAACAGTTCCGGAACTACTACAAGGAAGCTGCGCGCATCAAGGGCGCAACAGGTGAGAACCTGCTCCAGCTTCTGGAAGGTCGTCTGGACAATGTCGTATACCGCATGGGTTTTGGTTCGACCCGTGCAGAAGCCCGTCAGCTTGTGTCTCACAAGGCCATTCTGGTGAATGATAGCGTCGTGAACATTCCGTCCTATCAGGTCAAGCCGGGTGACGTGGTGAGCATTCGCGAGAAAGCGAAAAACCAGCTGCGTGTTAAAGGCGCCCTGGATCTCGCGGGCAATCGCGCCCCTGTAAACTGGGTAGAGGTCGACGCCAACAAGATGTCCGGCGTTTACAAGTCAATCCCTGAGCGGACTGAACTGCCGGCCGACATCAACGAGAACCTCATCGTCGAGCTTTACTCCAAGTAAGGCCTGAGTTAGCAACGAGAGCAGATAGGGGCGTCTATGCAGCGTTCAGTACATGAGTTATTGACACCTCGTACCATCGACGTAAAAGAATTGGGCAAGACGCACGCCAAGGTTACCCTGGAGCCGCTTGAACGCGGCTTCGGTCATACCCTGGGAAGTGCACTTCGCCGCATACTCTTGTCGTCCATGCCGGGCTGCGCCATCACTGAGGCGCAGATCGACGGTGTGCTGCACGAGTACAGCGCGATTGAAGGTGTCCAGGAAGACGTCATCGAGATTCTGCTGAATCTCAAGGGCGTCGCCGTCAAGATGGGCAGCCGTGACGAAGCGGAACTGACCGTCACCAAGAAAGGTCCAGGTGTTGTAACCGCCGCTGACATCCAGCTGGATCACGACATCGAGATCGCCAACCCGGAGCATGTGATCTGTCACCTTAGCGAAAAGGGTGAACTGAACATGCGTCTGAAGGTGGCTCGCGGTCGTGGCTACGAAGCTGCTGACCAGCGTGGTCTGGATGACGACGAGACGCGTGCGATTGGCCGCCTTCAGCTGGACGCTACATACAGCCCCGTGCGTCGTGTTTCCTACGCCGTAGAAAACGCGCGTGTAGAGCAGCGTACGGATCTGGACAAGCTGGTTATTGACCTGGAAACCAACGGTACGATCGATCCCGAAGAAGCGATTCGTCGGGCGGCGACCATTCTCCAGCAGCAACTGGCTGTGTTCGTCGACTTTGATCATGAGAAAGAGCCTGAGCGTGTAGAGGAAGAGGAAGAAGTTGATCCGATCCTGCTGCGCCCGGTAGATGATCTCGAGTTGACTGTGCGTTCAGCAAACTGCCTGAAAGCTGAAAACATTTACTACATCGGCGATCTCATTCAGCGCACCGAAGTTGAGCTGCTGAAGACGCCTAACCTGGGTAAGAAGTCGCTTACCGAGATCAAGGACGTACTGGCCTCTCGCGGTCTGTCCCTGGGTATGCGACTCGACAACTGGCCGCCGGCTAGCCTTCGTGGCGATGACCGGGTTCTGGGCGGTTGATCGCCGTATTGGTAGTTTAAGGTAAGGAATCAGAGCAATGCGTCATCGTAAGAGTGGTCGTAAGTTCAGCCGGACCAGCGCGCATCGCAAGGCCATGTTCCGTAACATGACCGCGTCGCTGGTCGAGCACGAATTGATCAAAACCACTCTGCCCAAAGCGAAGGAACTTCGTCGCGTGGCAGAGCCTTTGATCACACTGTCGAAAACCGATTCAGTCGCTAACCGTCGTCTGGCGTTCGCACGCCTGCGCGACGACGCGGCTGTCGCCAAGCTCTTCAACGAGCTGGGCCCGCGTTACGCCGAGCGTCCGGGCGGCTATCTCCGCATCCTCAAGTGCGGATTCCGGGCCGGTGACAACGCGCCTATGGCTTTCGTGGAACTGGTTGACCGTCCGGTCGATCTGGAAGCGGAAGAGCTGGACGATTAATCGGTCGTTCGGTCAGTAAAAGAACCGGAGCCATAGGCTCCGGTTTTTTTATGTCTGAAGGAAAGTGGCGTGACAGTAGTGAGCAGGCTGCAGGAAGCGACTGGACATCGAGGGATGCCGTCGCAATGCCGGCGGGTAAGACTCCCAGGCGAGTAGGTGCGCGCCTGGCGCGCACCTCTGGAAAGGCTGGTTGGTGACGGTCAGTTGGCGGTCGCGGCTTCGGCCGCCGATGACGAACTCTGTCGGCGCTTGCCAAGCAGCGGCTTGAGGTAGCGACCGGTGTGGGAACGTTTGTTGTCCGCAACTTGCTCCGGGGTGCCCTCGGCGATGATCTCGCCGCCTCCGACACCGCCTTCAGGGCCCAGGTCGACGATCCAGTCGGCGGTCTTGATCACATCCAGGTTGTGTTCGATGACGACGATCGTGTTGCCGTGGGAGCGCAGCCGTTCCAGGACATTCAACAGCTGCTGGATGTCGTAGAAGTGCAGGCCGGTGGTCGGCTCGTCGAGAATGTAGAGCGTCTTGCCGGTGTCTCGCTTGGAGAGCTCCCGCGCCAGCTTGACCCGCTGCGCCTCGCCTCCGGAGAGGGTCACCGCCGACTGCCCGAGGCGGATGTAAGACAGCCCCACATCGATCAGCGTTTGCAGCTTGCGGGCCAGGAAAGGCACCGAGTCGAAGAACTCGCGAGCTTCCTCGACGGTCATCTCCAGCACTTCGTGGATATTCTTGCCCTTGTACTGGATCTCCAGGGTTTCCCGGTTGTAGCGCTTGCCCTTGCACACGTCACAGGGCACGTAGATGTCCGGAAGGAAGTGCATTTCCACCTTGATCACGCCATCGCCCTGGCAGGCTTCGCAGCGCCCGCCCTTGACGTTGAACGAGAAGCGGCCGGGCTTGTAGCCCCTCGAACGCGCTTCCTGGGTGCCGGCGAAGAGCTCGCGGATCGGTGTGAACAGCCCGGTGTAGGTGGCCGGGTTGGAGCGCGGTGTGCGGCCGATCGGACTCTGGTCGATGTCGATGACCTTGTCCAGCTGGTCGAGGCCCTCCAGTTTCTTGTAGGGCCCGTGGGACAGGGTGGTGGCCTTGTTCAGGCGGCTGGCCGCAACCGGATAGAGTGTACCGTTGATCAGCGTCGACTTGCCCGAGCCGGACACGCCGGTGATGCAGGTCATCACGCCCAGCGGCAGATTGAGGTCGGCCGATTTGAGGTTGTTGCCGGTGGCCCCGGTCAGGCGCAGGGTTTTGCCTGAGCCCGTGGCCCGTTGCTCGGGCACGGCAATCTCGCGAGAGCCGCTGAGGTATTGCCCGGTCAGCGATTCTGGCGTGTCGATGATGTCCTGTGGCGTGCCGGCGGCGATAACCTGGCCGCCATGCACGCCGGCGCCGGGGCCGATGTCGATCAGGTGGTCCGCGGCGCGAATGGCATCCTCGTCGTGCTCCACCACGATGACCGTGTTGCCCAGGTTGCGCAGGTGGGTGAGGGTGGCCAGCAGGCGATCGTTGTCGCGCTGGTGCAGGCCGATGGACGGCTCGTCGAGGATGTACATCACGCCCACCAGCCCGGCGCCGATCTGGCTGGCCAGGCGGATGCGCTGTGCCTCGCCGCCGGACAGGGTGTCCGCGCTGCGCTCCAGGGTGAGGTACTCCAGCCCGACGTTAACCAGGAATTCCAGGCGCTGACGGATTTCCTTGAGGATCTTCTCGGCGATTTCCCCGCGACGGCCCGGCAGTGCCAGGTGACCGAAATAGTCGCAGGCTTCCCCCACCGGCAGGGTCGTCACCTCGGGCAGGGTGCGCTCCTCGATGAAAACGTGGCGGGCGCTGCGGCGCAGGCGTGACCCGCCACAGGCCTTGCAGGGCTGCTGACTCAGGTGCTTGGCAAGCTCCTCGCGCATGCTCTGGGATTCGGTTTCCCGATAGCGGCGCTCCAGGTTGGGCAGGACGCCCTCGAACGGATGCGCCTTCTCCATGATATGACCGCGGGAGTTGACGTATTTGAAACTGATCTCTTCCTTGCCGGAACCGTTCAGGACGACGTCCTGGAATGCCTGGGGCAGATCGACGAAAGGCGTGTCCATGTCAACGCCATAGTGTTCCGCGACGCTGTTGAGCAACTGGAAGTAGTAGACCGCGCGGCGGTCCCAGCCGCGGATGGCGCCTTCGGCGAGGGTTGCCTCCGGGTGCTGGACGATCTTGTCCGGGTCGAAGAACTGCCGCACGCCCAGGCCGTCGCAGGTGGGGCAGGCGCCGGCCGGGTTGTTGAACGAGAACAGGCGCGGCTCTAGCTCGCTCAGCGAATAGCCGCACTGGGTACAGGCGTAGAGCGCGGAAAAGGTGTGCTCTTCGCCATCGCCGTCCAGGGGCGCCACCAGGGCGATACCGCTGGCCAGTTCGAGGGCGGTCTCGAAACTTTCCGCAAGGCGCTGTTCCAGGCCGGGTTTGACCTTGAACCGGTCCACCACGACCTCGATGGTGTGCTTTCGCTTCTTGTCCAGCTCCGGCAGATCGTCGATGTCGTAGACGCGGCCGTCCACACGCAGACGAATGAAGCCCTGGGCCCGCATGTTGTCAAAGATCTGCAGGTGCTCGCCCTTACGGTCACGGATGACGGGAGCCAGGATCATCAGCCGGCTGCCTTCTTCCATCGCCAGCACCTGGTCGACCATCTCGCTGACGGTCTGTGCTTCCAGCGGCTGGCCGTGATCCGGGCAGCGGGGTTCGCCGGCTCGGGCGAACAGGAGGCGCAGGTAGTCGTAGATCTCGGTGATGGTGCCGACCGTCGAACGCGGGTTGTGCGACGTTGATTTCTGTTCGATGGAGATGGCCGGGGACAGGCCTTCAATATGGTCCACGTCCGGCTTTTCCATCATCGACAGGAACTGTCGGGCGTAGGTGGAGAGCGATTCCACGTAGCGCCGCTGCCCCTCGGCGTACAGCGTATCGAAGGCCAGCGAGGACTTGCCCGACCCCGACAGGCCTGTGATGACGATGAGTTGGTCCCTGGGGATATCGAGATCGATATTCTTCAGGTTGTGGGTGCGAGCCCCTTTGATCTGGATGGAATCCATGACACTCCTCGAACGGGAATTGGCGAGTCGAGACGGGCCGGGCGGCCCGGAAATTCACCAGTATACCGCGTTGGCTGCCGTGCAACGAAGCCCGACAAACCAACGAGATCATTGGAATGGACTATCGTCCGGAGGGATCACTACCACTCAAGCTGGCCGGCGGCGCCGTCGTCCTGTCCGGCGTCGGCAGGCTCTGGCTCAGGTTCGGCGAAGTCCCCCGTATCGGTATCGTCCATCAGGTCCTGCAAACGCATGCGGGTTTCCTCATGGGATTCCGACAGGTCGATGCTGATTTCTACGCGCCGGTTAAGCGCGCGGTTTTCCGGGCTGGCGTTGGGGACGCGGGGATGGGTATCAGCAAAGCCCTGGACTGTCACGCGACCGGAGTCGATGCCGCCGCCCTGGATCAGTACGTTGGCCACAGCGGCGGCCCGATCGGCGGACAGGTTCCAGTTCGAGTTGTAGCGGGAACTGCTGATGGGGACATCGTCGGTATGGCCTTCGATGGTCAGGTCACCCGGGATACCCTTGAGGACATCCGCCATGCGATACAGCATGTCCTCGAAGCTGTAGGTCAGCTGCGCGGAACCGGAGGGGAAGGAGCCCTTTTCCTCAATCCGGATGACGATGCGGTCGCTGTCCTTGCGCAAGTCCAGCTGGCCGTTGTCCAGCTCGTCCCGAAGTACCTGTTGGAGTTCCTGTAGGTGGCTTTCCACCACTTCCTGCTGGGCCTGCTGGATGCGCGCTTCGGCTTCCGACTGGCTGGTGTTGGTCTCCAGTTCCGGCTCTTCGCGGGTGGTTTGCTGGCGCACCTGGTCCAGTACTGTGGGCTCCGGCTTGCCGGCCGAGAAATGGTCGAAGATCGGGGTGGTGCCCTTGGGGATCTCCAGGGCCGCGACGTCGCGCTGGACCCCGAAGGCCTTGGACAGTTCTTCGGCGATCTGTTTGAACTTGTTGGCGTCGATCTCCGAGAACGACAGCAGCAACACGAAGAAACACATCAGCAGGGACATCAGGTCGGCGAAGGTGACGACCCAGGCCGGGACCCCGGGCTGATCCTCTTCTGGCAGTTCATCCATCGCAGGAACTCCTAGGACGCGGTTTCCGCTTCGCCGTTCTGCTCACGCTTCGAGGGTGGCAGGTAGCTCGACAGCATCTGTTCGATGACGCGCGGGTTGCGGCCTTCCTGGATAGCGATGACGGCATCAATGATCAGCGCCTGCATGCGCGCTTCCTCGGTCATGCGCAGTTCCAGCTTGTCGGCGATGGGGCTGGCGAACATGGTGGCGAGGATGGCGCCGTAGAGCGTCGTGAGCAGGGCCACCGCCATGGCCGGGCCGATGGATTTCGGGTCTTCCATATTGGAGAGCATCTGCACCAGGCCCACAATCGTGCCGATCATGCCCATGGCCGGGCCCACGTCGGCCAGTGCCCGGAACACCTTGGCGCCCATCCGGTTGCGGTCCAGCGTGAGCAGTCGTTCCTTCTGCATGAGTTTTTCGATGGTTTCCGCCGGCTGGCTTTCCAGCAGGAACTGGATGCCCTGTCTGAGGAACGTGGCGCTGACTTCTTTTTCCTCCAGGGCCAGCACGCCCTGTTTGCGGGCAATGTTCGCGATGTCGACGACTTCGTTGATCAGGGCCTCTGTGTCCGGCAGCTTGAAGGAAAAGGCTCTGGAGGCCGCCTTGAACGCACCCAGGAACTGGCCGAAGCTGAACTTGGCCATCACCACGCAGAAGCTGCCCACCAGAACGATGAGGACGGACGGCATGTTGAGGAAGACCTGGCTCGATGCGCCCAGCACGATCGCTGAGCCAATGACCAGCGTGGCGCCGACGAGACCAAAAAGCGTTGCGAAATCCACGGTAAGCCCCTAATTCTGCGTATTTTCGGGTGATGACTCGACCGCTTCGGAAAGCGGCGCTGTAAATGGCAGCAGCGTAGTGCACGCCGGGCTATAGTACGTCGAGAAGCGAACAGACTGAATGCTGTTATGCTTTCCGGACGATCTATTTTGTCAGTAAGCGTAGCTTAACGTAATGGCTCGTTGCGTTTTTCCTGAGCGGTTGACTGAATGACCTGGGCCGTTTGATTTCACCTGCCGGCGGACGGGTTTTTGGTACAATTTCGCGACGTTTCCAAGTCCGATGATTCCAGGTTGATCCTTTCTTTATGAATTCACTCGAAAAACGCTCTATTGCAGCCCTCGCGTCCGTGTATGCCATGCGCATGCTGGGGCTGTTTATGGTGCTGCCGGTCTTCATGCTGCTCGGGGACAAGCTCGAGGCGGCAACGCCGGCTCTGCTGGGGCTGGCCATCGGGGCCTACGGCCTGAGCCAGGCGCTGCTGCAGATTCCCTTCGGCATGCTGTCCGACCGGCTGGGGCGTAAGCGCCTGATCTACATCGGTCTGTTCCTGTTTGCCGCGGGCAGTTTCATCGCCGGTGCGGCGGACAGCGTCTACGGCGTCATCATCGGCCGCGCCCTGCAGGGTGGCGGAGCCATTGCGAGTGTCCTGATGGCGCTGCTCAGTGACCTGACCCGTGAAGAGCACCGCACCAAGGCCATGGCGCTGGTCGGCCTGTCCATCGGTATGGCGTTTTCCGCCTCGTTGTTCCTGGGGCCGTTGCTGGGTTCGGCTATCGGGCTGTCGGGCATCTTTTTCGTGACCGGGGCGTTGGCCCTGGTCGGTATGGTGCTGGTGTTTGGTGTGGTACCCAACCCGGCTGGCCATGCGACTCACCTGGACGCCCAGCCGGCGCGCGAGAAGCTGCGTCAGGTCCTGACCGACGGACGACTATTGCGCCTGGATTTCGGTATCGCCGCGCTGCATCTGGTTCTCACGGCCGCGTTCCTGGTCATTCCGGTACTGCTGCGTGACAAGGTGGGACTGCCGGCCGAGCATCACTGGTGGGTGTATCTGTCGGTGATGGCGGTGGCTTTCTTCTCGATGGTGCCGTTCATCATCATTGGCGAGAAACGGCGCATGATGAAACCGGTGCTGTGTGGCGCCATTGCGATTCTGGCGTTAGCCACCATGGCTCTGGCAGAGTTTCCGCACACCCTGGCGGTGATGTGGATCTGTCTGTTCTTCTTTTTCATGGCGTTCAATCTGCTGGAGGCCTGTCTGCCTTCGCTGATCAGCAAGGAAAGCCCGGCAGCCGCCAAGGGCACGGCCATGGGCGTCTATTCCACGTCCCAGTTCTTCGGTGCCTTCCTCGGCGGCACCATTGGCGGAAGCCTGCTGGAGAGCGTTGGCCCCAACGGCGTTTTCGGAATGATGGTGGCCGTTCTGGTCGTCTGGCTGGGGCTGGCGATCACCATGAAGAGGCCGAGCCATACTTCCAGTTTCGTGGTACAGTTGGTCGATGTTCAGGGGCGTGGTATTGCGGCCGTGGATCAGGCTTTGCGGGGGGTGCCCGGTGTTGAGGATGTGGTCATCCTGACCGATGCCGAGACCGCCTACCTGAAGGTCGATCACAAGCGTTTCGACGCGGCCAACCTGGGGCAGTTTGCCTTTATCAGGCCCTGATAATCACCGTTGAATTCCTAAAGTTGGCCAGGGAAGGCTGGCGACGACAGAGACAGAGTTGGGAGTGGAGCATGGCAAGAGGCGTAAACAAGGTCATCCTGATTGGCAACCTGGGCAACGACCCGGAAACCCGCTACACACCGAACGGTAACGCGGTCACCAATCTGAACCTGGCCACGGACGAGAGTTACAAGGATCGCCAGACCGGCCAGATGGTGCCCAAGACCGAATGGCACCGGGTGGTGATGTTCGGCAAGATCGCCGAGGTGGCCGGCCAGTACCTGCGTAAAGGCTCCAAGGTCTACATCGAAGGCAAACTGCAGACCCGTAAGTGGCAGGGGCAGGATGGCCAGGACCGTTACACCACGGAAGTGGTGGTCGACATCAACGGCCAGATGCAGATGCTGGACAGCCGCGGTGGTGGCGACAACCAGGGCATGAATCAGGGCGCGCCGTCGCGTCCCCAGCAGCAGCCCCAGCCCCAGTCGCAGCCGCAGCCCAACTACGGTAACCAGGGGCAGGCGTCCGGCGGCTACAGCCAGCCGCCTCAGAACCAGGGCAACCAGGGTGGCGGTATGCCGGAGCCTGTGGACGATTTCGACGACGATATCCCGTTCTGAAACGGAGCGCGCCTCGTCGCAGCAAAAAGGGCCCGCCAGTCAATGGCGGGCCCTTTTTTGTGGGCAATGGTTAGCGTCCGAAGCGGACGGGGTTAATCCTCGTCGTCATCCGACGGGCCGTCGGCCATGCCCAGTTCCTTGATCTTGCGGGTCAGGGTGTTGCGGCCCCAGCCCAGCAGTACGGCGGCGTCCCGGCGGCGTCCGCCGGTGTGCTTGAGGGCGGTCTCGATCATCACCTGCTCGAACTCCGGCACGGCCACGTCGAGAATACCCTGCTTGCCGCGCTTGAGCTCCTGCTCCGCCCAGGCGCGCAGGCCTTCCTGCCAGGTCTGGCCGGTCGGTGGGGTGTCCGCCTGGTCGAGCAGTTCCGGCGGCAGGTCGCTGACGTGGATTTCGCGCCCGCTGGCCATGACCGTCAGCCAGCGGCAGGTGTTCTCCAGCTGGCGGACGTTGCCCGGCCAGGGCAGTGTGGTCAGGTATTCCTCCGCCTCGGGGCGCAGCAGTTTGGGTTCGACGGAGAGTTCCCGCGCCGCGCGCTTGAGGAAATGCCCCATCAGGCGCGGAATGTCTTCGCGTCGCTCAGCCAGCTTGGGCAGGTGCACGCGAATGACGTTGAGGCGGTGGAACAGGTCTTCCCGGAAGGTGCCGGCCTGCACCAGTTTCTCCAGGTTCTGGTGGGTGGCGGCGATGATGCGCACGTCCACCTTGATCGGCGTGGTACCACCGACCCGGTAGAATTCACCGTCGGCCAGTACCCGCAGCAGGCGGGTCTGGGTGTCCGCCGGCATGTCGCCGATCTCGTCCAGGAACAGGGTGCCGCCGTTGGACTGTTCGAAGCGCCCCTGACGGGCCGCGCCGGCGCCGGTGAAG
Organism: Marinobacter bohaiensis; assembly: GCF_003258515.1. Lineage (NCBI taxonomy): Bacteria > Pseudomonadati > Pseudomonadota > Gammaproteobacteria > Pseudomonadales > Marinobacteraceae > Marinobacter > Marinobacter bohaiensis. The sequence continues at coordinate 140,783 of NZ_QGEH01000006.1, read as the reverse complement.
GCGCCTTTTTCATGGCCGAACAGTTCGGACTCGATCAGGTCCTTGGGGATGGCGGCCATGTTCAGGGCGATGAACGGATGGCTGGCGCGCGGACTGTGATTGTGCAGCGCCTGCGCCACGAGCTCTTTACCCGTCCCGCTTTCGCCGTTGATCAGCACGGTGATGTTGGAGTGGGACAGCCGTCCGATGGCCCGGAAAACCTCCTGCATGGCCGGCGCTTCGCCGATGATCTCGGTGTGGCGGGTGGCGGCGTCGCTTTGCGGCTCGCTGCTGGCCCGGCGTTCGCGGCTGTGGTCCACCGCCCGTTTGACCAGTTCCACCGCGTCGTCCACGTCGAACGGCTTGGGCAGGTACTCGAAGGCCCCGGTCTGATAGCTGGCGACCGCGCTTTCCAGGTCCGAGTGCGCCGTCATGATGATCACCGGGATGTCCGGGTGATCCTGCACGATCTGTGAGAGCAGGGCGATGCCGTCGATGCCCGGCATGCGGATGTCGCTGATGATGGCGTCGGGCTGTTCCCGGTCGAGACGCATCATGATGCCCTCGCCATTCTCGAACACACGCGTCTGCATGTTGGCCTGCGACAGGGCCCGTTCCAGGACCCAGCGAATACTCCGATCATCGTCGATTATCCAGACGTTGGCCGATTGGCTCATGCTTTCAGCTCCAGAGGCAGGAAAATGATGAAATCGGTCCAGCCAGGGGAGCTCTCGCATTCGACGAGGCCCTGGTGTTGGCCGATGATGCTTTGTGTGATCGACAGCCCCAGGCCCGTTCCGTTGGCCCGGCCGCTGATCATGGGATAGAAGATGTTCTGCAACAGGTCCTGGGGAATGCCCGGGCCGTTATCGATGATGTCGACGCGGCACACCAGCCGGTAGCGGCGGTGGCCGATGGTGAACTGCCGCAGCGCCCGGGTGCGGAAGGTGATGCACGGGGTTTCGTCGTTGCTGTGGTCGGCGGCGGCTTCCATGGCGTTGCGGGCGACGTTGAGGAAAGCCTGGATGAGCTGTTCCTTGTCGCCGGGGAATTCCGGCAGGCTGGGGTCGTAGTCCCGCTCCAGCTTCACGCGGCCCTTGCTTTCGGCTTCCAGCAGCGTGCGCACCCGCTCCAGCACTTCATGGATGTTGGTCGAGCTGAACTGCGGTGCCTTATTGGGGCCGAGCATCCGGTCCACCAGGCTACGCAGCCGGTCCGCCTCGTCGATGATGACCTGGGTGTATTCCTTCTGGCCCTCATCGGACAGTTCGCGGTCCAGCAACTGGGCCGCACCGCGAATGCCGCCGAGGGGGTTCTTGATCTCGTGGGCCATGCCGCGCACCAGGATCCGCGTGGTTTCCTGCTGGGTAAGCATGTCCTCTTCCCGGGTGATGCGCAGCAGGCGATCACGCGGCTGGAGTTCCAGTAGCAGGGTGGCGTCGTCGGCCCCGATCTGCGAGACCGAGTAATCGACTGTGAACCGCGAACCGGACAGCAGGGTGAACTCGGCTTCCCGTTTGGTGAAGGGCTGGCCGGTGCGGCAGGCTTCATCCAGGGTTTCGAAGGCTTCCGCCGAGCCGATGAACCATTCGGTCAGGCGCGTGCCGACCATGCGCGGTCCGCTGGCTTCGAGCAGGTATTCGGCCGCGGCGTTGATGTACTGGATGCGCAGTTCCGCATCCAGCACGAGCGTGGCCGTGGTGAGATGATCCAGTATCTGCCGGTAGACGAGTTCGTTTGACATGATGCCCCTCTTGTTCGGTGCATTAACTGCAAAAAGCGAACCAGTTACGAACGCGGGAGAAGGCGCTGCGCCTTTTTGGTTAGCTCCGGCGCGTCGGGTTGTCGCACGAATGCCGTGTTTCGGTGCCTGGCGGTGGCGGCAATCGGCGTTATCGGTGCAGGCTGATGAGTCGGGAGGCCGTTTCGGCCGTCCCGGTGCGAGCCAGCGGCCTGAATCGACGGCAAATCAGGCCCTGGACGCGCTTTTGGCGCATGGGCGCAGCCGGGTGTTCAGATTGGTTCCCTTATCGGCTGAGGCACCGGGTCAGGTGCTCAGGCATCGACGTCTGAGTCCAGGAGCGCCCTGCTTTAGTACGAATGGTAGGATCTTTTTGGTGCTCATGCACCAAAATAGTGCCCGGTGGTGGCCGGGCACGGGGCGTGTCAGTTGTTGCGGTTGCGGTTAAGAACGGAGGGGCGATGAATGGTGAACGTAATGCTCTGGCCGGACTGGACGATGCGCCCGTCCCGGTCGATCACGTTGACCGAGGCATTGTGGGTTCCGCGGAAGACATTCTGCAGGGCAAATTGTCCGGAGGCATTCTGGCCAATGGGCTGGCCGTCCAGGGATACCTCGAACAGGTGCCCGTTGCGCAGGGCCGGCTGGCTGGAGACCGCGAAGGTCATATCGCCGTTGCCGCTGTGGAAGGCGGTGTCATCTTCTGGTGCATCGAAACCGACACGGCTGTAGGGCTTGGCCGGCGTCTGGTCGTCGACGGACGGCTTTTCCTGCTGTGCTTCGAGCTGGCGCACGTCCTCGGCGTCGGGCAGCGTGACCGTGGTGACCGGCTTGACGTTCACTTCCTCGCCGCCCGACGACGCCTGGTCGGTAAACGTCACGTTGCCCTGTTCGTCGACGCTCCGGTAAACCTGCGCCTGCACGCTGGAGGCGGCCAGGGCCAGCAGACTCAGTACTACAATGCCTCTGTTCACGGGATTCTCCCTGTTCTCGTATTTTTCCCGATTATTGGTCGTTGTTCACCGGCAATGCAACTTCCTAATGTATCTGTGATATGACGAAGATTTCAGAATGTGCGCCGGTCTGCGGACACGGTCTTCCCGGCCGCGCGCTGGCCGGATAAACGGACAGATACAAAAAAGCCCCGCCGGGGCGGGGCTTCTTCTGCAGGCGCGGGAGCGCTTAGCAGGAGTAGTACAGGTCGAACTCGACCGGGTGAGTCGTCATGTTCAGACGCTCGACCTCGGCACGCTTCAGCTCGACGTAGCCGGAGATCATGTCTTCGGTGAAGACGCCACCGCGGGTCAGGAACTCGTGGTCCTTCTCCAGGGTGTCCAGGGCTTCCTGGAAGGTCTCGGCAACGGTCGGGATTTCCAGCGCTTCTTCCTTCGGCAGGTCGTACAGATCCTTGTCCATGGCATCGCCCGGGTGGATCTTGTTCTGGATGCCGTCAAGGCCGGCCATCAGCATGGCGGCAAACGCCAGGTACGGGTTGGCGGACGGATCCGGGAAACGGACCTCGATACGACGCGCTTTCGGGCTGTTCACGTACGGGATCCGGATGGAAGCGGAGCGGTTACGGGCGGAGTAGGCCAGCATAACCGGAGCTTCAAAGCCCGGAACCAGACGCTTGTAGCTGTTGGTGGACGCGTTGGTGAACGCGTTGATGGTCTTGGCGTGCTTGATGATACCGCCGATGTAGTACAGGGCGGTTTCGCTCAGGCCGGCGTAGCCGTCGCCGGCGAAGGCGTTCTTGCCGTCCTTGCTCAGGGACATGTGGACGTGCATGCCGGAACCGTTGTCACCGACCACCGGCTTGGGCATGAAGGTGGCGGTCTTGCCGTAGGCGTGAGCCACGTTGTGGACGCAGTACTTCAGGATCTGTACTTCGTCGGCTTTCTTGGTCAGGGTGTTGGCGCCAACACCGATTTCACACTGGCCGGCGGTACCCACTTCGTGGTGGTGAACCTCGATTTCCAGACCCATGGACTCCATGGCCGCGCACATGGCGCCACGCAGGTCGTGCAGGCTGTCTACCGGCGGAACCGGGAAGTAGCCGCCTTTAACGCCCGGACGGTGACCGATGTTGTTGCGGTCGAAATCCTCGCCGGAAACCCAGGCGGCTTCTTCGGAGTAGATTTCGTACATGGAACCCTGCATGTCGGTGTTCCACTTGACGGAGTCGAATACGAAGAATTCCGGCTCCGGGCCGAACAGGGCGCCGTCGGCGATGCCGGTGGACTTCAGGTATTCCTCGGCGCGACGCGCAACGGAGCGTGGATCACGCTCGTAGCCCTGCATGGTGGAGGGCTCGACGATGTCGCAGGTCAGGTTCAGCGTGGTTTCTTCGGTGAACGGGTCGATGACGCCGGTTTCGTCGTCCGGCATCAGGATCATGTCGGACTCGTTGATGCCTTTCCAGCCGGCGATGGAAGAGCCGTCAAACATCTTACCGTCGCTGAAAAAGTCTTCATCAACCTCGGAAGCGGGCAGGGTCACGTGCTGCTCTTTGCCGCGGCTGTCGGTAAACCGCAGGTCAATCCACTTCACTTCGTGTTCTTTGATCAGGTCAAGCGTCTTGGACATTACGCATACTCCGTCAGTTTATGTCTTATTTGGAGCCGGTTCGGCTGGTCGACCTCACTCAGCGTCCGATTCATTCGACAGGCGCAGGCAGCTTAGCAAAAACAGCTGCGGCCGTGCCCGAAATTTCGGCTGCAACAGGTTAAGCAAAGCGCTTGCCAATCGCGGCGAATTCGGTCGATGCTGGTGCAGTGTGGGCATTTAGAGGGCGATTTCAGGGAGCGGTTCCGCGACTCTGGCAGGGTGTCTGGTGCTTTTTGTGTTCTTAAATGGTGCGCAAGCAGGTGTTGTTGCACCAAATGTGTGCGGTAGATCTGGAGGCCAGGGATCCGGCGAGAGCGTTGCTCACAATTTGAACGTAGTTACGGTCACCGGTTTTCGATATACTGCGCGCGCCTGACGTCCGGCTGCCGTATCATGGTGGCCTGGACCCCTACATTTCCCGATTTGAGATGGCATGCCGGGCGGCTCGACCGCCTTTTATGATCCTTCTCAGGTCATACGCATGTCTCAGGATTGTTTTGTGATCGAAAAACGTCGAAATATTGCCATCATTGCCCACGTCGACCACGGTAAGACGACGCTGGTCGATAAGCTGCTGGACCAGTCCGGCACACTGGACCGCAAGGAAACCGGTTCCGAGCGGATCATGGATTCCAACGACCAGGAAAAAGAGCGGGGCATCACCATCCTCGCCAAGAACACCGCCATCCGTTGGAACGAATACCAGATCAACATCGTGGACACCCCGGGCCACGCCGACTTCGGCGGCGAGGTTGAGCGGGTCATGTCCATGGTCGATTCCGTGCTGCTGCTGGTGGATGCCGTCGACGGCCCCATGCCGCAGACCCGCTTCGTCACCCAGAAAGCCTTCGACCAGGGCCTGCGTCCGATTGTCGTGGTGAACAAGGTGGATCGTCCCGGCGCGCGTCCGGACTGGGTCATCAACGAAGTGTTCGACCTTTTCGACCGCCTCGGCGCAACCGACGAACAGCTGGATTTCCCGATCATCTATGCCTCCGCCATTAACGGCATCGCCGGCCCGGAAGCCGACGAGCTGGCGGACGACATGACACCGCTGTTCGAAGCGATCGCCGCAAATGTGCCGGCGCCGGATGTCGATGTCGAAGCGCCGTTCCAGATGCAGATCTCCCAGCTGGACTACGACAGCTACGTGGGCGTTATTGGCATCGGTCGCATCACCCGCGGTACGCTGCGCCCGGGCCAGCAGGTGGCGGTTGTGGACCGCAATGGCGACAAGCGCAACGCCAAGGTTCTGGAAGTGAAAGGCTTCCACGGCCTGCAGCGTATTCCGGTCGACCAGGCCAGTGCTGGCGACATCGTCTGCATCAGCGGCATCAGTGAACTGTTCATCTCGGACACCCTGTGCGATCCGCAGAATCCGGAAGCCCTGCCGGCCCTGACCGTCGACGAGCCCACCGTGAGCATGACGTTCCAGGTGAACGATTCTCCGTTCGCCGGCAAGGAAGGCAAGTTCGTCACCAGCCGCAACATCAAAGAGCGCCTGGACAAGGAGCTGCTGCACAACGTGGCGCTGCGCGTGGAACCGGGTGACACGGCCGAGAAATTCAAGGTCAGCGGCCGCGGCGAGCTGCACCTGTCGGTGCTGATCGAGAACATGCGCCGGGAAGGTTTCGAGCTGGGTGTGTCCCGGCCGGAAGTGGTCCAGCGCGAAATCGACGGTGAGTTGCAGGAGCCGTACGAGTTTGTCGTGATCGACGTCCAGGATGAGCACCAGGGCTCGATCATGGAAGTCATGGGGCTGCGCCGCGCCGAGCTGAAGAACATGGTGCCGGACGGTCGCGGCCGTACCCGCCTCGAGTTCATCATGCCGGCCCGCGGTCTGATCGGTTTCCGTAACCAGTTCCTGACCATGACGTCAGGCTCCGGCATCCTGACCAACGTCTTCGACCACTACGGTCCGGTCAAGGGCGGTGACATCGAACACCGCAACAACGGCGTGCTGGTGTCCATGGTCGACGGCAAGGTCCTGGGCTACGCCCTGATGACCCTGCAGGAGCGCGGTCGCCTGTTCGTTGAGCCGGGTACCGAAGTCTACGAAGGTATGATCATCGGCATCCATAACCGGGACAACGACCTGGTGGTGAATCCGACCAAGGCCAAACAGCTGACCAACGTCCGTGCCTCCGGTACCGATGAAAACGTCATGCTGACGCCGCCGGTCCGCCAGACGCTGGAACAGGCGCTGGAGTTCATCGACGACGATGAGCTGGTGGAAGTGACGCCGGAATCCCTGCGCATCCGCAAGAAGCTGCTCAAGGAAAACGAGCGCCGTCGCGCCCACAAGAAGTAAGTCCGGCCCGATGGGCTGAGCATCATGCCCGTCGAATGCGGAGCCGGCATCGACCGGCTTTGCTGACCACCCTCCCGCGCTCGCGGTGAGGGTGGCATTTCCCGCCTGTATCCCCTAAATTCAGACCATTCGTAGCATCCCTTTTGTTAGCCCGTCACGAGCAGGTGCGCCATGCTGTCGCTGTATCCCGAGATCAAGCCCTACGCCGAACACCGACTCAAGGTCGATCCGCCTCACGAACTCTATATAGAGGAAAGCGGCAATCCCGATGGCATTCCGGTGGTGGTGGTCCACGGCGGGCCAGGTGGTGGCTGCGAGGATTACTATCGGCGTTTCTTCGATGCCGAGCGCTTCCGCATCATTCTGTTCGACCAGCGCGGCGCCGGTCGCTCGACGCCGCTGGCTGAGCTGGAGGGCAATGACACCCAGGCGCTGGTAGCCGACATGGAGTGCATTCGCCAGTTCCTGGGGATCGAGCAATGGGCGCTGTTCGGTGGCAGTTGGGGATCGACGCTCAGTCTGGCGTACGCGCAAACCCATCCGGAATGCGTGCTTGGGCTGATTCTGCGCGGCATTTTCCTGTGCCGTCCGCAGGACATCCGCTGGTTCTACCAGGAAGGGGCCGGGCGCATCTTCCCGGATTACTGGGAGGACTACGTTTCGCTTATTCCTGAGGCTGAGCGCGGTGATATGGTGGGCGCCTACTATCGCCGGCTGACCAGCGTCAATGAGCTCGAGCAGATGCAGGCGGCCAAGGCCTGGTCCGTGTGGGAAGGGCGTTGCGCGACGCTGCACCCCAATCCGCGAGTGGTGGAGCATTTCGGACACCCGCACGTTGCCATCGCCCTGGCCCGGATCGAGTGTCATTACTTCATGAACAATGCTTTCCTGGAGCCGGATCAACTGGTGCGCGATGCCGGTCGGCTGGCGGGTATTCCCGGCTATATTGTCCACGGACGCTACGACATGGTGTGCCCGCTGGACAACGCCCACGCCCTGCAGCAGGCATGGCCGGACGCCGAGTACTCGATTATCCGCGATGCCGGGCACTCGGCTTCGGAACCGGCCATCGTCGATGCCCTGATGCGGGCCTGTGAGAAGCTGGCCGAACGTTATGCGGAACGGCACGAGCGGCCCGTCTGACAGTCCGGCGCGGATTCCCTTGGCGGCCGGGTGCCGGGCCCCGGCGCCGGGGCCTGGAAGGTGGCTGGTTGGTCTTTGTGCAGTGCGGCTCTTTTGTCTAAATATGTAAACGCAGCTTGCCCACCCGAATCCCGGTAATTAGAATCCACAGCTGTTTGATGTCGTTTCTGTCACGGGTCTGTCACAATAAATCCCCGGACAGGAATGTTACCGGCCGAAGGCAAAGGGAACAGGCGTCGCTTTGAAAGCTCTTATCCAGCGGGTCAATCACGCCAATGTGGATGTGGACGGTTGCTCCGTCGGCCGCATTGGTAGCGGCATCCTTGTTTTCCTGGGCGTCGAGCACGACGACACCGACCAGACGGCCGAGCGACTTGGCCAGCGCATCCTCAACTACCGCATATTTGCCGACGCCTCCGGGCGCATGAATCTCAGCCTGCTGGACGCCGGCGGCAGTCTCCTCGTGGTTCCCCAGTTTACACTGGCCGCCGATACCCGGAAGGGCCAGCGCCCCAGCTTCTCCTCCGCGGCGGTGCCTGAGCAGGGGCGGGCGCTTTTCCGCCAGTTTGTCGACTGTGCCCGGAAAATCCTGGGTGACGAGCGCGTGGCAACGGGCGAATTCGGTGCGGATATGGCTGTGAGCCTGGAGAACGACGGGCCGGTCACCTTTATGCTTGAGGCCTGAGAGCATGCTGTCGTGAGCTGAAGCAAGTGGTGGTGGCGCTGTCACGCGAATGTCACGATCGACGTGATTCAATGCGGCGCAGCCGAGTGTGGTTAGTCGGATGGTAGTACTTGAATGACTCAACAATTGTGCTACTTTTCGGGACTTTCGGGTGATGAGCTTAAACGGTGCGCACAAAATGGTAATGCTTCACGGTGAAGCAGCCTGAAAAGCGCCGGGATTCAGGTCTTTTGGTTAAGTTTATGAAAATAATTCGGTTTTTCGAGTTGGCCTGAAACTTGTTGGCGAGCGTTAAAAATGGGCTCGGCGGGATGCCTAAAAAATCGCCAAGAAAAATTTGCAAAATAAGATTGAGTGTATTAAAACCTTGTCATCATGCGACGCTTTAACTAAGCGGCGTAAGTGACTGACCTTGAAGGTGTAGCGTGTATCTGACTTCGGCAGGAGCTGATGCGATGCAAGGCCGCCGTCAGGGAGCGAAATCAACACATGTCCAACGCTTTGATTCTGAAGTCATTCGGGATTAACAGAACTGACATGTTTGATTCACATAATGGGTCCGTCCAAGGGTCCAACACTAAAAACGGGTCAAACCCGCGGCTAAAACCTGAGTTAACTCAAGAAGGAAGACGCAACATGAAAAAGACTCTGATCGCATCTGCTGTAGCGGCGGCTACGTTCACCTCCGGTGCAGCGATGGCACAGGAATCCAACCTGCCGACCGTTTACGGTAACATCCAGCTGGTTGAGCGCTACGTTGACTCCGACGTAAGCGGCCACAACCACTACGGCATCGACGACAACGGTTCCACCATCGGCGTGAAGCACAGCGCCGAAATCGTACCGGGCATCGAAGCCTTCGGTAAGATCGAACTGGAAGGCATCGACGCGGACAACAAAGACACTGGCGGCGACAACGCTGGCGCTACCGAGCTGGACGAAGCCTACATCGGTATCCGTGGCGACAGCTTCGGTCAGGTCTGGGTCGGCTCTGACGACTCCCAGTACGAAGCCCTGATCGGCGACTACAGCAACTGGATCTACGAAGTAGGTGCCAACAACCTGGCCGCTGACTTCACCACTGGCGAAGGCGACCTGATCCAGTACGTGACCCCGAGCTTCGGCGGCTTCACCTTCCACTCTGCCGTTCAGGTTCGCGCTGACTCTGACGACGTAACCGGTAACGGTGAAAACGAATACCCGTACCAGCTGGCCGTCCAGTACGCCATGGACAACCTGACCGTTGCCGTTGCGATGGACTCCAACGACAGCTCCGCTGACGAAAGCAACGAAAACACCTACGGTGTTAGCGCGACTTACGTCATCGACAACCTGGCCCTGAACGCGTTCTACAGCTCTCGTAAGGGTGTAGACCTGGGTGACGACGCTACTAGCGACTTCGGTGCCGAAGGTCAGGACCTGCTGGGTGTAATGGGTACCTACACTCTGGGCGCCAACAGCTTCCGTGCTTCCTACGAGTACGGTGAAGAAGACGAAGGCAGCCTGGAAAGCGACGTTATCACTCTGCAAGCTATCCACAACCTGAACGACAACATGTACGTTTACGTTGAAGCCCTGCAGCGCAACAACGAAGCTGACTACCAGGACGACGAAGAAATCAACGAACTGAACGTTGGTGCTGTTTACTACTTCTAATATCGCTTAGAAGCAGTACTTCGTACGGAAACCGGCAACCTTCGGGTTGCCGGTTTTTTTGTGCCCGGAGAAAACCGGCGATATCCTGATAACCACCTTTGTCGAACACCTTGTGATTGAGCAAACGCAGTGGAGCCCTATGGCCGAAGAGCTGGAAATCAAACTGACCCTCGGTAACGGGGGCGAGCAGGCCGTCCTGGATTGGCTTGCCGGGCAGGGCGGCGCCGAGCCTGGCCGCAAGCACCTGGTCAACCGTTATTACGACACGCTGGACCAGGCCCTGAACGGTGAGCGGGCGGCCTTGCGGGTGCGCCAGGCCGACACCCATTACATCCAGACCCTGAAAACCCAGGGCCACTTTGTCGACGGCGCCCATCGCCGGGAAGAGTGGGAGTGGCCGCTGCCGGGCCCCGATCTGAATCTCGGTCTGCTGGCGGACACGCCGGTGGCGGAGCGGGTGAATCTGGCGGCGCTGGCGGTGGTGTTCGAGACCAATTTCGATCGCCGCATCCAGATGCTGGATTCAGAACAGGCGTCGGTGGAGTGCGCCCTGGATATCGGCCGTATCCTGGCCGGAGACCGGCATCGACCGCTGGCGGAAGTGGAGTTTGAACTGAAGTCAGGCTCAAGCAGCGCTCTGCTGGCCTGGGCTGAGCGCCTGGCGCAACGGGTACCGCTGTTCCTGAACCTGGTCAGCAAGGCGGAGCAGGGCTACTGGTTGGCGGGGCTGGGCACACCGAATGCCGAGGCGGTGGGGGACGATTCCCTGACCGCGTTCCTGCGGGCGCTGAGTGTGCACTGGCTGACCGGTGAGGCCGGGGATGCTCTGACCCGATCGCTGGCGGGCATCAGGCAGGATGCTGCAGAGGCGGGGCTGGAGGCCGAATGGCGCTGGCTGGAGGGCGCGTTGAAGCAGCCGGCCCGCGAATGGTTGTTCGAGCCCGGTTTGATCCGGCTCCAGTTGGGCCTGTTGGCGAGGCAGGTGGCGGTCGGCTGACCGCCAATGCCGGCGGCGCGCTTTATTCCACCTTCGACGTATCGGCGCTTTCGGGGTCGGACTGCAGCTTGTGCCAGCGTTCCAGGAAGCTGCGGTACCGGCCCAGGGCGTCGATCAGCTCTTCCACCGGCGGCGTATGGCTGGATTTCACCAGCACGATCAGACCTCGCCCTTCCACTTCCTCTTCCGGTTCCGGGTGGCACACGGTCTGGTCCTCGTTATCGATGTAGGCCAGTGCGGTGCCGATGCCGTGGCGGATCAGGGCGCTGACGATGTCCGCCCAGGTCAGGTCGTCGAGATCCAGCTCGTAACGGTGCGGGTGGTCGTGCTGATAGTTGAACAGATCCTCCAGCACCTTTTCCGATCCCGGCGAGATGACCGCCCGCACCATGATTTCCGGATAAGTGCGCACCGGCCGGATCACGGTGCGAATCCCCAGCTCGGTGTAACGGGAGCGGTCCTCGTCGCGTACGCATTCCAGAGTGACCCGGTGCCCCAATTGCAGGTCGCTGAGCCGGTGGGCGATGTTGAACGTCACGCTGTCTGAATCCGGGTCCGCCTCGTCCGGTGCCAGCACGATGATATAGCGCGCGTCGATCACATTGACCGCCCGCAGGGCCTGGGGATCGTTGCCGGAGCCGTGGTAGTGCACCAGCCCCGCGTCGCGCAGCTCCGGCGGCAGGCCTTCGGGAAATTTCTGGGTGAGGATCTGGATCGGAATGCTCTCGTAGCCGGGCACCGCTCGAATCTGGCTCGACAGCCGCATGAAGTACTGGTGCCCGCCGTGCATCGGGGTGTTGATGATGACGATGTGGTTCTTCATTTTGTACCTCCAGCGGCCGGTCAGGATGCGTTCGCGGCGATAGAACCGGTATTCGATGTAGTCGCTGACGATCAGTGTCAGCACCGTGATGGCCATGATGTACATCACGGCGATGGTAATCAGGCGGCCGGCGGGTGTGGCCGGTGAGATGTCGCCGTAGCCCACCGTCGCCAGGGTGGTGAAGGACAGCCAGACCGCGTCGATCAGGGGCAGGCCCTCGGCAAGCATCATCGACAGGATATGGATTACTACCAGCGCGAGGAGCAGGGAGACCAGCCGCTTGAGCCGTTGGCGGATCACGCCCGACATGGGAAGATGGGTGAAATGGTGCTCAGCGGTAATGGCTCGTCTGTCTTTATTGAGCATTGTGGGAGGATCCGGTTCGTTGGTCGGGCCTGTTCAGTCTAAACGCTATCCCGGACACCCCCAAGGATAAGTCCACGAATTTCCTGACAAAGACAAGATCTGGCGATTTGGAAGTATGGTAATGACAAACGTTCAGCGCGAAGGATTGCCCATCCCCGACACCCTGGCGCGGGATGCGGACGACGTCGACCGGCTGTTGGCCGACAGCGGCATCAGTGATGGCACCCCGGGTATCTCGCCCTCGGCCTGGCGCCAGGCGCTGGTGTGCAGCCCTTTCCTGCGAGAGCGGGTGCAACTGGATGGTGACCGACTGCGCAGCTGGCTGGCGCAGTGCGCCCTGGACAAGCCCGTGACCCGTGAGCTGCTGGAGGCCCGCTGGGCCGCCCACGCCGCCGAGGTCAGCGACGAGAACTCGCTGCACCGGGCGTTGCGACTGTTCCGCCGGGAAAGCATGTTTCGCATCCTGTTCCGCGATTTCGTGCGCCTGGGCGACCTGCACGAAACCATGACGGCCGCCAGCGCCCTGGCCGACGTGGCCATCGATGCCGCCCTGGACTGGCTCCACGCCGATGCCTGTCAGCAGTGGGGCACCCCCTATGGTGCTGACCCCTTCGACGGCGGGGAAGTGCCCCAGCACCTGGTGGTGCTGGGCATGGGCAAGCTTGGGGGGCGTGAGCTGAACGTGTCATCCGACATCGACCTGATCTTCGGCTTTCCCAGCAACGGCGAGACCCGTGGCGGTCGTCGCCCCATCGACAACCAGCAGTTTTTTACCCGCCTGGGCCAGCGCCTGATCCAGGCCCTCGACCAGATGACCGCGGATGGCTTCGTGTTCCGCGTCGACATGCGCCTGCGCCCCTACGGCCAGAGCGGCGCCCTGGCACTCAGCTTCGGCGCCCTGGAAGCCTACTACCAGGATCAGGGGCGGGAGTGGGAACGCTACGCCATGGTCAAGGCGCGGGTGGTGGCCGGCGATCAGCGGGCCGGAACCGTGTTGATGGATGCGCTGCGCCCGTTCGTCTACCGCAAGTACATCGATTTCAGCGCGTTCGAGTCCCTGCGCAGCATGAAGTCCATGATCAACCGCGAAGTGCGCCGCAAGGGCATGGAGAACAACATCAAGCTGGGCAGCGGTGGCATCCGCGAGGTGGAGTTCATCGTCCAGGCGTTCCAGCTGATCCGCGGTGGCCGCGACCGCGAGCTGCAGCAGCGCGAACTGCTGACCATCCTGCCGGAGCTGGTACAACTGGAGCTGCTGCCCCAGGCCGTGGCTGGCGAGCTGTCCGAGGCCTACGTGTTCCTGCGCAATCTCGAGCACGCCCTGCAGGGCATGGCCGACCAGCAGACCCAGGAGTTGCCGGACACCGCCGAGGCCCAGGCCCGTGTGGCGCTGGTGATGGGGTTCGACGACTGGGCGGGCTGCAAACAAGCGCTGGATAGTCACCGGGAGCGGGTGGCCCATCATTTCGCTGACATCATTGCATCGGAAGACGACGAAGCCGAGGAGCAGGAAGCCAGCGCCCGCTGGCAGGAAATATGGCTGGCGGAGCTGGAGCCCGAGGTGGCGCAGAAACGCCTGGCCCGTGCCGGCTTTGAGCGGGCGGAGGCGTCCCTGGAGCTGCTCGCGACCCTGCGCCGGAGTCGCTCTGCCCAGATGATGCAGACCGAAGGTCGACGCCGGCTCAACCGGTTTATGCCCGTGCTGCTGGAAGCGCTGAGCCAGGTGGAGGCACCGTCCCAGACCCTGGAGCGCGTGTTGCAACTGGTGGAAGCCGTGCTGCGCCGCACCGCCTACCTGTTGCTGTTGCTGGAAAATCCGGCGGCCCTGCGCGAGCTGGTACGGCTATGTAGCGAAAGTCCGTGGATCGCTTCCCAGTTGGCGGAAACGCCGCTGCTGCTGGACGAACTGCTCAATGCGGCGAGTCTCTATCACCCGCCCACCAAGCAGGAACTGGAAGATGACCTGCGCCAGCAACTGCTGCGCATCCCGCTGGAGGATCTGGAAGAGCAGATGGAGGTGCTGCGCCATTTCAAGAAAGCGCACATCCTGCGGGTCGCCGCTTCCGAGCTGCGCGGCACCCTGCCGTTGATGAAGGTCAGCGATTACCTCACCTGGATTGCCGAGGTGGTGCTGGACCATGTGGTGGAGGTGGCTTTCTCCAACCTGGTCAGCCGTCACGGCTATCCGCGCGAAGAGGACGGCAGCGCCTGTGACTCGGATTTCGCCATTATCGGTTATGGCAAGCTCGGGGGCATCGAGCTGGGCTACACCTCTGACCTGGATCTGGTGTTCATCCACACCGCCGACCCCAACGGCGCCACCAACGGCGACAAGCCCATCGACAACGCGGTGTTCTTCACCCGGCTGGGGCAGCGCATTGTCCACATTCTCAGCACCCAGACGCCGTCGGGTCAGCTCTACGAGGTGGACATGCGGCTGCGGCCGTCCGGCAACTCCGGCCTGCTGGTGAGCAGTCTGGCGGCGTTCGAGAAATACCAGCGCGAGGATGCCTGGACCTGGGAGCATCAGGCGCTGGTGCGGGCCCGCGGTGTGGCCGGCAGCCGTCCGGCCCTGGCGGCGTTCGAGCGCCTGCGCCATGACCTGCTCTGCCAGGCGCGGGACCGCGAGGCGCTGCGGCAGTCGGTAGTGGACATGCGCGAGAAGATGCGCGCTAACCTGGGCACGCCCGACGCCAACGGGTCACCGGCGGTGTTCCACATCAAGCAGGACCGGGGCGGCATCGTCGACATGGAGTTCATGGTGCAGTACCTGATGCTGGCCTATTGCGCGGATCATCCGGAGCTGACCCGCTGGTCCGACAACATCCGCCAGATGGAAGCGCTGGGCGAGGCGGGCGTGCTGCCGCCGGAGGAAGCCGAACAGCTGCGGGAGGTGTTCATCACGCTGCGCTCGACGATTCACCGGCGCGCGCTGCAGACGTTGAACAGCCGGGTGGAGGCGGACGCGTTCCCGGACGAGCGGGCCTATATCGAGACGGTGTGGAACCGCGTCATGGCTGCGCCTGACGCCTGAAGCGGTGCTTCGCGGACTTCGACCGTGCCGCAATTCCTGCTAGAATGCCGGCTTTTCCAAGGTGTCCCAAGGCCCGGGTAGTCGGCCTTTCTCTGTTTCTAGGAGCAAAACGATGTCGATGGCGGATCGTGACGGCCTGATCTGGCTGGATGGTGAAATGGTACCCTGGCGCGAGTCCAAGGTGCATGTGCTGACCCACACCCTGCACTATGGCCTGGGCTGTTTCGAAGGCGTGCGAGCCTACAGCACCGACCAGGGACCGGCGATTTTCCGTTTGCAGGAGCATACCGACCGTCTGTTTCGCTCCGCTCACATCCTCAACATGAAGCTGCCGTTCACCAAAGAACAGGTGAATGAGGCCCAGCGTCAGGCAGTGCGGGAAAACGGCCTGGACGAAGCCTACATCCGTCCCATGGTGTTTCTGGGGTCCGAGGGCATGGGACTGCGCGCTGACAACCTCAAGGTGCACCTGATGGTCGCCGCCTGGAGTTGGCCGTCCTATATGGCGCCGGAAGCCCGCGAGCTGGGTATCAAGGTGCGCACCTCGTCCTACACCCGTCACCATGTGAACATCACCATGTGCAAGGCGAAGGCCAACGGCAACTACATCAACTCCATGCTGGCGTTGAATGAAGCTGTGGCCAGTGGCTGTGAGGAAGCGCTGCTGCTCGACAACGAGGGCTATGTGGCGGAAGGCTCCGGTGAGAACATTTTCATCCTGCGCGACGGCGTGCTGCACACACCGGAACTGACCTCCTGCCTGGAAGGGATCACTCGTCAGACGATCCTCGATTTCTGTCAGGAACTCGACGTACCGGTGCGTGAGCGCCGTATCACCCGGGACGAGGTTTACATCGCCGACGAGGCCTTCTTCACCGGTACTGCCGCCGAAGTCCTGCCCATCCGCGAGCTGGATGGCCGTACCATCGGTGCCGGCAAGCGTGGCCCGCTGACCGAGAAACTGCAGTCGATGTATTTCGATGCGGTCAAGGGCAAGCGCCCGGAAAACGCCAGCTGGCTGACCGCAGTCAAGGACTGAAACCGGCCCGGCCGTCGCCGGGCACCCGATCCAACCTGTTATCCATACCAAAGCCGGGATCACATTATGGCCGACGTTATCAAAGTACCTGTCTCCTTCGGCGAGGTACTCGACAAGATCACCATCCTCGAGATCAAATCCGAGCGCATTCAAGACGAAGACAAGGTGCGCAACGTGCGTCTGGAGCTCAACGAGCTCAGCGAGACCTGGAATGAGGCGGTGGACGATGTGTCCAAGGTCGCCGACCTGCGCCAGCAGCTCAAGGCCGTCAACGAACAGCTGTGGGAAATCGAGGACGACATCCGCGACCAGGAAGCGGCCCAGGATTTCGGTCCGCGTTTCATCGAGCTGGCCCGCGCCGTCTATGTCACCAACGACAAGCGTGCCGCGATCAAGAAAGAGGTCAATCTGGCCCTGGGGTCGCGCTTCGTCGAAGAGAAGTCCTATCAGGACTACACCGCCAGGACGTAAGCGCTTGCGCCGTGTGTTGCGATGTTTGATACGGCATCGTGTGGCAAAAAGGCTGGCCCTTCGGGGGCCAGCCTTTTTTGTGTCAGGCGGTTTCTTCCGGGGCCGGCTGTTGGCGGCGTGAGTGGGCGAACCAGCGGTCCAGTGCCGCGCAGGCCTCTTCCACGCTGATCAGCTCCATCGCGCCCGGGTACTCGGCCTTGGCGCCCCAGCGGGCGGTCTTCACGTCCTTGCTGCCGAACACGTCCAGCGCTTCGGGATAGCGGTTCACGCACCATTCCAGCGAATTATACGGGCCGGAGCGATCCGGGTTGCTGGCCGCATACAGGCCCAGCACATCGGTGCCCATGGCGTTGGCGATGTGGGTGGGGCCGGTATCCGGTGCCACCACCAGATCTGCCGCGCCGAGCAGGGCAGCCAGTTGTTTCAGGGTGTCCTGGCCGCAGAGGTTGAGGGCGGACTCTTTCATCGCTTGCTCGATGCTGGCGCAGTATGCCTGCTCGAACGGCGCCGGGCTGCCGACGAGAATCACCTGCGCGCCGTGCTGGCGGACCGCGTGATCGGCGAGCAGGGCGTAGCGCTCCGCCGGCCAGTTGCGCAGCTTATGGCTGGCGCAGGGACTGATAACGACGTTGGGGCGATCCGGCGCCAGGTGCTGGCGGGCGAAGTCGTGATCGGCGTCGGTCAGCGGGATGCTCCAGCGGGCCGGAGCGGCCTCCAGGCCCAGGGGTTCGAGGAAGCTGGCCAGGCAGTCGCGCACGTGCTGGCGCGGTGTGGCGGCGATGCGCCGGTTTATGAACAGGCTGTGGAGGTCTTTGCTGCGCGCGCGATCGTAGCCGACCCGAACCCTCGCCGGAATCAGCGCCGCTGCCAGGTTGGCGCGGAACGCCACCTGCATGTGCAGGAGCGCGTCGAAGCGGCGCCCCTGCATCTTCCGACGCAGCTCTCGGTAGCCATCGAGACCGGCTTTCTTGTCGAAGACGATGAATTCCACGCCGGGCAGATCACCGATCAGCTTGGCTTCGATCTTGCCGATCACCCAGGTGATCTTTACCCCGGGGAGCTGCTCCTGGAGGCTCAGGACCACCGGGACGACGTGGGTAATGTCGCCAATCGCGGAAAGGCGCAGAATGCAAATGGACTTCATGAAACGTTCCGTAAACTAAACCCGCGGACGGCCAGTGGAGCTCATCCGCATTTCATTGATAAACTTGTGTTAAGGAACACGAGCATTATTCTATCGTAACGCGTCCAATCCGTCGTTGGTCTCCTCCGACGCTGCACGCCTTTGTCACAGCAGGCAGGTTTTAAGCCATCCATGGCTGAGTCCAAATCCCCGAATGCCACAAGCTCAATTGACACAGACCAGAGTGCCGACCAGAGTGCCGACCAGAGCGCCGTGAGAATCCACCCCGATTTTGGTGACGACGTCACTGCACAATGGTTTGATCCCGCATTCTGGTCCGACCGGGCCGTGCCTGTTGGCAGCGGCGGGCGAGGCAGCGCCTGGTTTGTTGAGTCGCCGGTAGGCCCGCTGGTCCTGCGTTTCTATCGCCGGGGCGGCATGGTGGCGGCGGTATCCGATTCCAGCTACCTGTTTACCGGTGAACAGCGGGTGCGTTCATTCGCCGAGTTCGAGTTGCTCAAGACCCTGTCGGAAGATGGGCTGCCGGTTCCCAAACCCGTGGCGGCGACCTATCGCCGGCGCAATCACCTCTGGTATCAGGCATCGATCCTGATTGAACGCATCGTCGACGCGGTTCCCATGCCCGATGCCGATGCTCTGGACTCAACCGAGCTGTGGACCGCCGTCGGCCAGACCATTCGCCGCTTCCACGATCACGGCGTCGATCATGTCGACCTGAACTGCGACAACATCCTGATCCGCGGCGATTCGGTGACCCTGATCGATTTCGACCGTTGCCGCCTGCGCAAAACGGCAGGCGGCGGCGACTGGCGGCAGGGCAATCTGGACCGCCTGCGGCGTTCGGTCGACAAGCGCTGTGGACGTTTCAGCGACGCCCGCCGTGATGCGCTCTGGTCGGCGCTGGTGGACGGATACCGCAACGGTGCCCCGGCGTCGTGAGCGGCTGCGTTCCAGGGATGAGGAACTGATGGCGTTGATCGAGCTGTTGACCGAGATCCATTCCAACACCCGTCGTACCCGGATAACCTATCTCGCCCGGATTGATGAGGCCCTCGCTGCGATCAAATGTTACCGGCGCCCGCTGTTTGGCCTGGTGCACTGGCTGCGGGCAGAGCGCCGCGGGCGCCGGCTGCGCAAGGTGGGAGCACCTGTCCCGCCAGTTGCCTATTCGGGTTGGGTGCCCGGGAAGCGCTGCTTTGGTTTTGCCACCGAGTTCCTGGACGGTTACCGTCCCATGCGTCAGGTGTTGCGCGAGGCGGAATCGCCCGAGGTGCTGCAGCATCTGATTGGCGTGCTGGGGCGGACCGTCGCCGATCTCCACCAGCGTGGTGTCGAGCAGCCCGACGGCAATCTGACCAATTTCCTGGTCGACGAACGCGACCGGGTTGCTATGGTGGATGAAGACGATATCAGGGTTTTCCGCGGCGGCTTGCCCATCGGCGTGGAAATATCCAACCTGGCGAACATTGCGTCGCGGCTGCCGGACGAGCGGGCCGTGGAAGTGCTGCTGAACGCCTATATGGATGCCCGGGCTCCGACCGACGAAAACGTTTGGGATCAGGCGGCGTTCTGGGCGCAAGTGAACGGCTGGCGTGAACTGTTCCGCGCCAAGCGGGCCAAGCGCAATATTGCCGATCGACGGTTTGACTGAAGGCCACCGGGTTGGTCACGGGGAAGACGTTATTGTATGGAGAGGAAGCGAATTTGAACGACATGACATCCCGTTGGCCCAGCCTGTTCAACAACCCCCTGACACCCCGGTGTCCGCCGGCAATCAATGGATTGCTGCTCGTCCTGTCGGTTCTGTTCGTTGCCCAGATGCTTCTGCCGTTCGGCAAGGTCAAGGCCATCGACATCGCCTTCTACCTGTTCGGCCTCATCGTCTTCTTCGGTTACGCGGGATCGCTGCGGCGCTCCCTTCCGGCCTGGGCCATGCTGGCGGCTATCGTGCAGTTGACGGTGACCTGGCTGTTCCTGCTCAAGGATTTTCCGGATATCGCGCGCAGCGGGCCATCCCTGGAGGATTACCTCGACAAGTTCGGCTTCATTTTTATCGCGGTGGTGCTTGCCGGGCGTGATCGTTGGGCGATGACGTATCTGGGAGTGCTGGGTGGCCTGGTCATTGCGATGCCGTGGATTCTGGGCGGCGGTTTGACGGACTTTACCCGGGGGCTGGAGTCGGCCATCCGGGTGGGTTTCGGCGTGAACCCGATCCGGGCGGCCATGTACTATTCCCTGGCCTTGCTCGGCCTGCTGGCGTTTGCGCCGCGGATTTTCCTGCGCCCCCGGTTCCGCTGGGGACGCTTTGTCCTGTGGGGCCTGGTGGTGGCCTACTGTCTGCTGTGCATCGTCACCACGCAGACGCGGGGCGTGTTCCTGGCCTTGTCCGTAGTGCTGGTGTTGGGCTTTATCCTGCTGATCACCCTGGGGCGGGCGAGCCGGGGCACCAAGGCGGTCATCGTCGGCCTGTTTGCCGGCGTGGTACTGGTGCCAACGCTCGTGGCCACGAGCACCGGCGTCCTCGACAAGACCATGAACCGGGTCGCCAGCGAGATGGTGGTCTTCGACAAGATGGAAGCGGGGAACTTCGAGGCCATGCCGGATTCCAGCTGGGGGCTGCGCGCCCAGTTCCTGAATATCGGCCTGGAGCGCATCGCCGAACGACCCCTGGTGGGCTGGGGCTACCGCGCCGGGCGCATGGTCCTTTCGGAAGCGGGGGAGGATGAAGCGGTGCTGGGGCATTACCGGCAGCTCCACAATTCCTACCTGGAGACCACGCTGCAGTACGGTCTCGGTGGCCTGCTGATCATTCTCGCCCTGTTCGCATGGGCCGTGCGGGGCGGTTACCGGGCCTGGCGCGCCGGGGTCATGGCCGGCGATATTTTCGCGTTTGCCGTCAGCTCGATCACCTTCTTCATGATCTGCGCGTTGTTCTACGGCCTTTTCTTCGACGACGACCCCGGTTTGATGATGATCTCCGTCCTGCTGGGCGTGCCGGCGTCGTTTATCTTCAGCCACACCCATGGCCGCAAGGTCATGCAGGCCCAGGCCGCGACGGGGCGCTAGCGCCGCCGCGGCAGGACCCGCCGGTACCCGGCCATCAGGCACATCAGCGCTCCGAGCTTTCTATGGATGCGCTGGATGCGCCGTGTCAGGCGATCCCAAAGGGTCTTCCGGAAAGCGTCCGAGTTGTGCCCGAACAGCGCACGTTCCTGCTGCAGGTGGCTGCTGTCCAGTTCCTCCGGATGCTGCAGGAGGTTGGCGAAGTAGATCGATACCGGCGACGACTGGAAAAAACGGCCCCAGGCATCCGCCAGTTGCAGCGCCTTGTCGTGCCCGGCCAGTATGTCGGCGGCACTCCGGCGGGTGACGACGTAGCAGCAGGTGCGGAACACGTGCCGGTTGGAAAAGTCGGCCAGCCGGAACAGCCCTTCGCGCCCGGTCGGCTTGCCGAACAGGAACTTGCGGGCCGGCATGCCTTCCTGTCCGCCGCAGATCAGCAGGGCTGATTCGGGCAGTGCGGGAATCAGCGACATGATCCTCGCCACAGCCTCGTCGTCGCCGATCACGTCATCCTCCAGAATCAGAGCCGCCGGCGCTTCGCTGTCCAGGAACTGCCGGAGCGCCTTGATATGGCTCAGGCTGCAGCCAACCTCGCCCGGCAGCATCAAACGGTGGCCGTTCATACACGCCGGCAGGATGTGGCCGAAGAAATCCTTGGCCGTCAGTTCCCGGCCGTCGACCGCTTCGACATGGGTTATGCGGGCTGCGAATTCGGGAAAGCGCCGTTTCAGGGCGTCCCGGCGAGTGCTGTCTTTCGGCAGGGAGACGAGATAGATCGGATACGGGCTGTGACTCATTTCAGGGCCTGGTCGGGAGCGGTGATGCTGCTGGGCGCGCGGTTCAGATGGACTCGGGGTAGTCCAGCGTCTCGAAATCGTCGCGGTAGTAGTCGTGGACGATCCGGCGAACCTGCTCGTTGTCGTAGAACGATTGGTAGGGCTGGCGATTGGCGGTACGGTTGCTCTCGCGCAGGTCCTTGCCCTCGCCGATAAAACTGGCGATGTACTTGAAGTCCTTCTCCAGGTTCTCGTAACGGCCGACAAAGTCGACGCAGAGTTGGCCGCCCACCGTGATGAAATCCACCTGCTTGCGGAAATGGAAGAATTTGCGGATCTCCGGATCCTTGTCGAAGCCGTTGATGACGAAGTCCTCGAAATCGTTGAAGCCGGCCATCTTCCGTTCGCTGAACGAGCGGTCATAGGAATTGTTGCCGCCGGCGGCCAGGTACTGGTAGGCGGAGACAAAGCGGTCGTAGGGATTGCGCACGAAGGTGAACTTGAACTTGGCGTTGTACGCGGCGAGCCCGTATATCTTCATGTATTTTTCGGCGGAGGCGTGGCCCAGACCCGATACGCGACCAAACAGGGACTCATGGATGGCCGTTCCCGCCGCCTTGGGAATATGCACAAAAATGGTGTCGTATTCCTCGAACTTGCGGTTGCGGTAGGAACAGCGGATCTCACGGTGGTAGCGACGTTTTGCCAGGTGCTTGTACTGGATCTTGATTTTCTGCGTCAGATTCATTGGGCGACGGCGGTCCTTATTTGAAGCTTCCTGCCGGAACGGAACAGGGCGGCAACATGCCAGAGTACGTTGCGCTTGATGGTACGCGAGGACCAGGGTTGAAGTCGCCAATGCATTCGGGAAACCCGCAGCGCCTCGGCGCAGTAGCCGGAAGACCACAGGCGTTTGGCAACGCGCCCCAGGAACTTGTCGGCGATGGCCGGGTGGTTCTTCAGGAAAGCGCGGTGGGTATCGATGACGCTCAGGTCGTCCCGGGCCTGTACGGCTTTCTTGTCCGAATTGGACAGCCGGGGGCCATCGTGTATCCGGAAGAACAGGTCGGCATCAGGTACGTTCCGGGCACTGACCCCCTGCTGCAGCAGACGGAAAACCAGGTCGCGGTCCTCGGAAACGCACAGCGATTCGTTGAAGCCTCCGCAGCGGACAAAGCGTTCGGCGTTGAACAGCATGCCACTGCAGGACACCTGCATCAGCTGCTCAAGCGCCTGATCGTTGCTGTTCGAGTGGTCGAGCGAGGCGGGGCCCAGGTTCTTCGATGCCTGCCTGTCGCTGTAGACATCGACCCGGTTACTCCAGAGAAACGCGGGCATCCCGGCGGCGGAATCCAGCGCCTGCGTCATGTTCTCCAGGAAGGCCGTTCCCAGCCAGTCATCGTCGTCCAGAAACAGCACCCACTCAGCGATGGCGGCCTCCGCGCCCTGGTTGCGGGCCGCCGAGACTCCCTTGCTGACGTCGTTTCGGACAAAACGGATCGGGATCGTGGCCGTGGCCATGTCGACCGCTGATTCGGCAGGCATGCGACTGCCGTCGTCGACCACGATGATTTCGGTGGCTTTTCGGCTCTGGGAATCGATGGATTCCAGGGCATGCCGGAGAAAGTGGGGGCGATCCTTGGTCGTGACGATGACGGATACTGCGGCAGTCATGGCTGATCTGGGCCTCAATGGTCTGAAGGCAACGGTCGGTCTCCGTCCCGAAAGTGGAGTGGGGCGGACGCGTCACCGGTGTAAAACACAACCAGGCGCCTGGAAGTGCACTCTTGGACAGGATGATCCATATAAGTTGCAATTGAATTTAAGCCGGTTGGCGTTGATCGATTCCTGGCTCGCATGACCGCAACCGCATCAGTCCGGACAATCCATCGACATGCACCACGCCCAGTTGCGCGGGCAGGTAATCCAGGTTGCCAGCCAGGGCGATGGCCAGCCGATGATGCCCCTTGCGGCCGAAATAGGGGGCGCCGTCCGGGCCGATGTGGACCAGGGGGCCGCCTTCTTCGCGAACGTTGCCGGCGATCAGATCCTGTCGAGGGGACAACTGGCCGGCCCGGATGACCGACTCGAACAGTCGGTCCAACTCGTCATAGCGCGCATCGACCTGGGCCAGTGTGCGGAGACGGTCGACTTTTCCGTGCTCGCGGATGTGGCGCATCATGCGCTCGATAATGCCGGTGTCCTCCCAACTGACGCCGTCGCGCCAGTGCTGCAGGCAGGCCCGTATGGTGTCGATGTCGATGACCCGGATAACGCGGTTGGCAGGCCACTGATCGATCACTCTGGCGGAGTCTTTGGAGCTGCCGGCCTTGACCGCGTACTGGAGTTCGGCGGTCGGCACCCACAGGCGCTCGGCAAACTGGGGGGCGTGCGGACCATAGAGGGTCTGGTTGCGGGCATCGATCCGGCGGGCGCGGATGCGACTGTTGAGGTTTCTTCGCCACTGCTGGAAGCCGTTTTTCTCGGTAATGCTCATGCCGACGGCGGTCTCTTATTTTTATGCGAACCGGCAGCCCTGGCTCCTGTTGCAGGTGGTTGCATGCCGGAATGGGTCGGGGCGCAACATAACACGGTTGAAGCGGCGAAAGTTTGACGTATTTCTAATAATGATAATTGTTATTGATTATGGAGTGGCATGAAAGACGGTTGGAATCGGGAGGTTGCATCGGCTCGACCGCCTTTGGGCTTTGGTCTGGCGCATTGGCAGGCTATCATAGCCTCCGTGAATGCTTCCGGGGATCCTGGAGCGTTGTCGGTCTGCCCATCGATTACAAGGATGAAACAATGGCACCGCATAGACGTCAGCATTTCCTTGTATAATACCGCCGCCTGTTTTCGCGAGGCACACGGGTGTCGTCGGTGAGCGGGGCGTTTCCTTTATTGGCAACACATGAAACGATGAGGCCCGATTCCGCCGCATGTCTGCACGAACAACCGATGCGCCGATCGATGCCGTGATCACCTGGGTGGACGGTGATGACCCGGCCCACCGACAGAAACTGGAGCAGTGTCTGGGTTGGCGCGCCCGCTGGAAGCCCAAGGCCGCAGCCCGGACGCGCTACGCTGATAGCGGGGAACTGGAATACTGCGTGTCTTCCCTGCTGCGTTTTGCCCCCTGGTTGCGGCACATTTTTATCGTCACCGATGAACAGACCCCGGCTTTTCTGAATAATCTGCCGGCCGATCTGGCGGATCGGGTGAGTGTCGTGGATCACACGGCGATTTTTGCCGGTTACGAGGATCTGCTTCCCACGTTCAACAGTTTGTCGATTGAGACGATGCTTTGGCGGGTGCCGGGGCTGGCGGATCGTTTCATCTATTTCAACGACGACTGTTTTCTCGTCAAGCCGGTGGCGCCGTCGGACTTTTTTGATGACGGCAAGGTCGTCCTTCGCGGTGACTTCCGCCCCCTGGCCGCGGAGCCCCCTGACAAGCGGCTGAAGCGTTTTCTGGGGCTTGGGCGGCCCAGTCTGCGCACGCTGCAATCTGAGGCCGCACGCCTAGCCGGTGTTGGATTTCGTTATCTGGCCGTGGGGCACGTGCCGCACCCTATGCGGACTAGCACGTTACGACGCTACTTTGCCGAGCACCCCCAGCAGTTGCGTTCCAACGCGGCTTATCGCTTCAGGAGCATCAAGCAGCTATGGACGGTTTCATTGGCCAATCATCTGGAGTTGGCCCATGAAACCGCTAGAATCTCGGGCTCGCCCGAATACCTTTACTTGGGATCCGCGCCGGGCAGTAAGGAAATACAGTTGCTGGCCTCCGTCGATGAGCGTCCCGAGTGCCGTTTTTTATGCGCTCAGAGCCTGGATGGGGCCAGTGAAGAATTCATGGCGTTCTGGGTGTCGTGGATGGATCGAACCGTTGGCCGTTTTCAGGGGGATCAGTATTGAGTGAAGTGAGCCTGCCGTGGGCGGGGCGTCGGGGTGTTTCAGGGAGTCTCCGAGCTCCGCGTTGGGTCAACGTATCCCTGTTGCTTTTCCTGTCTTTTTCGTTGTTACTACCTTGGAAGGCCGTTTACGGCGTTTTTCTGTTCGCGGGTGTGTTTCCCGGCGTCCTCTGGGTTTGCATCGCGCCCCGGAGTCGGCGGTTGGTCAACGACAGAACGATCTGGCTGGCCCTCGCCATGCTTGGCTACATGACGGTGGGCACTTTTCTGCCGGATGGACTGAAGCAAGACGAGCAGTTTCAGGTTGTGCGCTGGGCACTGAGCACGTCGATCTTCATGCTGGCGGTTTTCGTGGCCGCACAGCGATGGCTCGATCAACCCCGTTACCATGCCCGCCTGATCGTGAGTGTTGCTTTTGTGGCGTCCCTGCTGGCCATTGCCCATTATTTCTGGGCGGGCCAGTATCCATCCCGGATCAGCGGTTTCGGCTATTTGAGCCATCCCATTCTGGGGCCGTCGGCGCTGATTGCCTTCTGGGCGGTCGGCATGGTGACGTACCGCCTGGATGAAAACCGCGAGCGCTTTGACCACCTCGTTATGGGGCTGTCGGCACTGAGCATCCTGATCCTGGTGATTCTCTCGCAGAGTCGTGGGCCGTTGGGGGCGCTGCTTGCCTTTATGGTGCTTTACTCGGCCTCGGTACTGCTGGTGAGTCGCCGCGCCCGGGCGCGTCAGTACCTGGTCGGCGGCGTGATTCTCGCGCTTGTGTTCGCAGCGGCGGCCTATCCCTTTCTCAGTGACCTGCTGGCGGGCATGGTGGCGCGCGGGTTTTCCCATCGTCCGCAGATCTGGATGACCGTGATCCAGAACCCGCCTGAATCCATCTGGATCGGCGCCGGAGCGGCTTCCGATTTCAGGAACTCCGAGGCGGGCCTGTTGCTCCATGAGCAGATGGGCGTTGCGATCAAGCACCCTCACGACCTGCTGCTCAGCGCCTGGCACTACTCCGGGTTCATCGGCGCCGGCCTGTTGCTGCTGCTACTGGGCTGGGTGCTGGTGCGCATCGTGAGGCAGCTGGGCACGGCGCATCGCCGCCTCGTGCCGTTCGCCCTGTTGCTGCTCCTGCTGATTGGCCTGCTCAACCTGACCGACGGCCACATGGTGATTGCGCCGCCCAGTCCCGACTGGCTGTTTTTCTGGCTGCCACTGGCGTATCTGATGGCACTCGCCCGATGCTGCGAGTCTCGTGGCGAGTGAATCGGGTAGGGCGGCCCGCCTGTATGACGAAGAGCGCATCAGCCCGCTGGGGCTTTCGTCCCTGTAACGGCGCTGGCCGGCGTCGCCGCCCATTCGCTTCCAGGCCTTTTGCTGGCTAAGGTTTTGATATGTCCCTTTCCTTTGATCACGGGGAGTACCGGGTTGTTTCCCGTTTGAACGAAGCCCAAAGCGGCCGGCTGGTTGAGGCCGTGGTGGCGGGAGACGTCGATCGCGAGACGGTGTTTCGCGACAACTGGCGCACCCTGAGCGCCCGCGTGCGGTTTGAAAACCAGTCTTTGTTGCTGAAAGTGCCGAGGGCACGGAACGGACGGCGTTGGGAGCGTTTCCTGACGCGGTTTCGCGGAAGCGATGCGGTGCGGACGTTCCGGCATCTCGAGCGCATGGCCGCGATGGGGTTTTCGGCACCGGAGCCGGTGCTGGCCTGCGAGCAGAGACAGGGAGGCGCTGTGGTCGATTCCTTTGTCTGCTACCGGTTTGTCGATGGGCGTCCGGCGCGGCCGGAAGATGCGCCGAAGGTCATCGCGGCTCTGCAGGCCCTGCACCAGAAAGGGTACCTGCGAAGCGATGCGCAGATGGCCAACTTTATCGTGAACGGGGAGCGCATCACCTTCATCGATTTTCGACTGAAGAAACCCCGGTTCCTGCCCGCCTTGCAGAAGGCGCGAGAGCTGGACCGTTTCCTGAGGAGCTGTCCCGAGGCACGTCGCAGCCTGGACCCATCGCTGGCGTCGTCGGGATGGCTGAGGCTGGCCACGCGATTGGAAGATGCCCGGTTTGCCCTGAGAAACCTGAAGAGACGGCTCCGGAAGCGATAGGTTCGATCGTCAGGACGCCAGAGTGGGTCGTGGAAAAGACGGATATTGGAAACGACAGCCAGCGAATAAAAAGGGTGGTGAATGAGACCCCAGTGGATAGACCCGGAAGGACCCTGATTGACCATGAAAAAAGCGGTATTGTTTTGCCCGTCCCGTGTCTGGGGCGGCATCGAAAAGAACGTACTCCTGAGAGCCCGTTTTCTGGCTGAGACCGGTGTTCAGGTCTACGTGATTCTGCTCAAGGGCTCGTTTGCCGAGCGTTTCGCCGGTATCCCCAATGTCGATGTGGTCGAGGTCAAGTCCAGGGGCGGGGATTTCAATCTCTCGGTGGTGACGAACTACGTCCGGATTCTGAAGCGCATCCGGCCGGATGTTGTTTTCGCGGCGCTGAAGAAAGACTGGTGGCTGGTCTCGCTGGCCTCGACCCTGGCCGGTGTCGATCGCGTGATCCTCTACCTGGGCATTTCCCGGCGCGTCAAAAGCCCGATCAAGTACTTCGCGATCTTCCGGCTGATGAAGTCGGTGCTGATGGTCAACAGCGACTCCCTCAAGCAGGAGATGCTGAAGCATCGGCTGTTTTTTCACGAGGGCAATGTGTTCCGGGTTTATAACGGATTCGACGTCGACGCGAAGACGCCGGACCGGACGGATTACCGCAGGCTGTTTGACCTGCCGGACGATGCCGTGATCGTTGGTTGTGCCGGACGTTTCAGCCCCCAGAAAGGGTTTGATCAGTTGCCGGATGTGTTGGCGGCACTGCCGGGCAACGTCCATATCGTGCACGCCGGGGAAGGGGAGTACGAGGACGAGATCAAGGCGGGGATTATGGCCCGTGAGGAAGCGAGCCGGATTCATTTTCTGGGCTACCAGAAAGACATGGCGTCGTTTTTCAGCGGAATCGACCTGTTCCTGCTGTGTTCGCGTAATGAGGGCATGGCCAATGTGCTCAATGAGGCCATGAGTTACGGCAAACCGGTTGTCTCGACACGGGTACCGGGCAGTGAAGAGCTCCTGGCCCATGGGCGCTACGGCATACTCGTCGATATTGACGACGTGCCGGCCATGGCCGCCGGAATACGATCGCTCGTCAACCGCGAGCAATCGTTTGACCCGTCAGACCTGCAGGCGTGGATTCGCGAAGAGTTCGGCATGCAGAAGATGGTTCGCGAGACCAACCGGCTCTTTTTTGAAACGGATCTGGGGTGATGTCGAGTTTGGGCGTGTGGGCGTAGCCCGGACATCACGGTTATTGGGCGCCTCTCGATATACGGGGTTGTTTTGGCAGTAAAATATCACCTCAGGGCTTTCTGGATAGATTCCTGGAACCGGCTTCGTTTTGGCGCGGATGCGCCGCGTTACGCCGAACGAATCTGGGTGCCCCCCGGCGCTTGCAAACGGTACGTTGAAGCGGCGGACCTGGCGAGTTTCTTTGGCGCACGGGTTCGCCAGATGTCCGGCCGCGTCGTGCGCGATTGGCCGGAGCACCTCGAGCAGCCTTTCGAGAATCATCCCAAGCTCACCTATTGCTGGGGGCACTGGCGCGATGGCAAGGACTGGCAGGCGTCCGGCGCGATCGACTTCATGCTCAGCCGGATCGCGGTGTCTCCCACCGGGGTGACGGACAAATGCCGCACGCTTGAAGACGTCGAGCGGCGTTACGCGGCGCTGGATGACATCTGGGACGACGTGCGATCCCGCGGCCGGCTACCCACGAGGCAGGAGCTGGAGCCCGGTACCTTCCGTGAAGTGGGCGGCGTTCTCATGCACCTGGGCCCAGGAGGCGAACCGATTTTCTCCGGAGCCGGCTGCCATCGCTTTGCCATGGCGATGCTGCTCGATGCGTCGTTCCCGGCCCAGCTTGGTTGCGTCCACGTCTCCGCCCTGGAACAGATGGCCGAGTGGCGAAGCCAGCGCTGAACCGCGCTGTCGAACTCTGGGCGGATAGGGCCGCCGGAAAACAATCGTGTAAACTGGGCGCCGCCCGAAAACCCGGCGGCTGGCCTGCGCTGCAGGCCAGCCCGAATGCCGGACCGTTCACCCTTTGATTCTGGTCACGTTTTGAAAAACGATCTCGCGAAGCTGGTTATCCTGGGAGCCGGTCGCCCGTTCCGGGGCGATCAACACAGTGTATTGCGCAGTGCCTCCGGCCAGAGCCGGGTGCTGGACTGGGTGCTGCAGGCGGCACGTTCCGTTGTGGACGATGTGCATTTCGTGGGCGGCTATCAACTGGACGAAATCTGCCGGGTTTATCCGGATATCCAGTATTCGGTCAACCCAGCCTGGCAAAGTACCGGCGCCGCGGCATCGTTGCTGACCGCGCCCTTGAGCGCGAGCGGACGCTATGTGGTGTCCTACGCCGATGTGCTGTTCCGTTCGTCCTCGATCCAGACCCTGGCGGCCAGCGACGCCGATGTGGCGGTGGCGGTGGACAGCCAGTGGCGACAGCGTTTCGAAGGGCGCTCGCAGGCGGACCTGGCACGCTGCGAGAAGGTGAACCTGCACGGCTCGCAGATTACCCGCCTGGGGCGGGACATTCTGCCGGCCACGGCGGACGCCGAGTTTGTGGGGCTGGTGTCGTTCGGATCCCGGGTGGCGGAGTACCTGGCGGCCCAGGGCGCGTCGTTCCCGGAAGAAATCCGTCGTGGCAACCTGAGCCAACTGCTGGAACTCCTGCGCGTGCGCGGGTTCAGCATGGAGGCGGTCGATGTCGAGGGTGATTGGGCGGAAATGAACGAGCCGCAGGACCTGACACGCTTCATCATGGGCACCAAGGCCCAGACCCTGAGGCGCCTGCAGGGCCTGATCACCCACAGCCGCATTGAGGACCAGGTCAGTTTCACCGTGGCTGAGTGGCAGTCCGAACCACAGGGCGTGCTCGAACGTATCCGGCGCAAACTGGGCGACCGGGCTTTGGTGGTGCGTAGTAGCGCCTTGACGGAGGATGGCTTTGCCTCGGCCAATGCCGGCGCCTACACCAGCGTTCTGGGTGTGGACGGCGCATCGCCCGGGGCGGTCAAAACGGCGATTGCCGAGGTGGCCGCGTCCTACCCGGATAACGATCCGCGCAACCAGGTGCTGGTCCAGCCCATGGTGGACAAGGTATGCGCCAGCGGTGTGGCCTTCACCCGTACCCTGGCCCATGGCGCGCCTTATTACGTCATCAATTATGACGACATCACCCGCAGCACCGAGTCGATCACCAGCGGCGCGAGCCGCGATCACAAGACGTTGCTGGTCTATCGCGGGGATGGCGTGGAGGGCGCCCGGTTGCCGCGGCCGGTCGATAAACTGTTGCCGGCCCTGCGGGAACTGGAAGGCCTGCTCGATTACGATTCCCTGGATGTGGAGTTCGCCATCAGCGAGGGCGGCCAGGTTCACGTCCTGCAGGTGCGCCCGATCGCGGTGGAGCACGAAGAGAACGATGCCGGAGCGGTGGACGCCGTGCTGCAACAGGCGATGGCCCGTTTCCGCCGGGCCCAGGCGCCGTCGCCGTTCGTCGTTGGTGAGAAGGCCTACTTCGGCGTGATGCCCGACTGGAACCCGGCGGAGATCATCGGCACCCGGCCGGGGCGGCTGGCCATGAGCCTGTACCGCTTCCTGATCATGGACGACATCTGGGCCACCCAGCGCGCCGAGTACGGTTATCGGGATGTTCGTCCGCAGCCGCTGCTGACGGCCTTTGCCGGGCATCCTTACGTGGATATACGCGCCAGCTTCAACTCCTTTATTCCCGCCACCCTGGGCGACGACCTGGCGGGCCGGCTGGTGGATTTCTACCTGGACTGGCTGCGAAAGCACCCGCACCTGCACGACAAGGTCGAATTCGACGTGGTGCCCACCTGCTTCGCCCTGGACTTTGAGCGTTGGCGCCAGCGGCTGACGAACGAGGGCGGTTTCGCCGGCGCTGAGGTGGAGGCGCTGGAATCCGGACTCAAAGCCGTCACGGCCGGTGCGTTTGAACGGACGCCGGCCGACCTGGCCGCGGTGGACACCCTGGAGGCGCGATTCCAGCGGATCATGGAGCGAGACCTGCCGCCGCTGGAGCGGGCCCTGGTGCTGCTCGACGATTGCCGCAGCCTGGGCACGCGTCTGTTCGCGCATCTGGCCCGCAGCGCGTTCGTCGCGGTGACCTTGCTGCGCTCGGCGGTCAGCGCCGGCCTTCTCGATCAGGAGGCGGTCGACGCCTTCCTCAACTCGATCCGCACGGTCACCCATCGATTCACCGACGATGCGGCGCAGACGGCGTCGGGCGCGTTGGCGTGGGAAACGTTCGTCGAGCGGTACGGTCACCTGCGCCCGGGCACCTACGACATCACGTCGCTGAGCTACGCCGACGATCCGGAGCATTTCCTGCGTCCGGTGGTGGAGCGCGCCAGCGGTGACACCGCCGTGCATGCCGACACCGCCGCCTGGGACCGGTCCCGTTCGGCGTTTGCCGAAGCCCTGGGTACAGTGGGGCTGCCGGGCGATATCGAGGTGGTGGAACGTTTCATGCGAGCGGCCATCGAGGGGCGTGAGTACGCCAAGTTCGTGTTCACACGCCACCTGTCGGCGGCGCTGGACGCGCTGGTCGAGTTCGGCCAGTCCCGCGGGCTGGATCGCGAGGCGCTGTCGCACATCCCGCTGGGTGCCTTCCGGGACGTGTCTGCCGGTACCGTCAGTGAAGTGGACGAAACCGCCTGGCTGACCGGCGAAGCGGAGCGTGGGCGTCATGCCCAGCAGCGGGCCGGCCTGGTGGAGTTACCGCCGCTGCTGTTGGACGAGTCGGACTTCCGGGTGTTCCTGTACCCGTCCAGTCAGGCGAACTTCGTCGGCAGTGGTCGCATCACCGCGTCCTGCCTGGCGCTGGACAAGACGTCCCCCGAAAGCGGTGCGCTGGAAGGCAGGATCGCCCTGATTCCCCAGGCGGATCCGGGCTACGACTGGCTGTTCGGCCAGGGCATCGCCGGCCTGATCACCATGTACGGCGGCGCCAACTCGCATATGGCGATCCGGGCCGCGGAGTTCGGCCTGCCGGCGGCCATCGGCGTGGGTGAGGCCCGCTACGAGGCATTGGCGGTCGCCTCCGTGCTGGAGCTCGATGCCGCCAACCGCCGTATCCAGGTGGTGCGCTGAGATGCGGATCGGGATCACCCAGCGTGTCGAGGTCGTGGCCAGCTATGGCGAACGCCGCGACTGTCTGGACCAGGCCTGGACGGCGCTGCTGGGGCGTCTGTCGCTGGTGCCGGTTCCCGTGCCCAACAGCCTTGAGCGCATCGACGACTGGCTGCTGGCCAACGACCTGGACGGTTTCATCCTGACCGGCGGCAACGACATCGCCTCCCTGCCAGGCGCGCGCAATACCGCGCCGGAGCGGGACCGCACCGAGACGGCCATCCTCGACCACGCCGCCGCCCGCGCCAAGCCGGTGCTGGCGGTGTGCCGCGGTTTCCAGATGCTGGTGTTGCACGAGCACGGCCAGCTGGCACCGGCGGAGGGGCACACCGCCGTGCGTCATCCGGTCCGGCCGGTGGCCGATGAACCGCTGTTCCAGGCGTTTGCTGAGGTCAACAGCTTCCACGACTGGGGCGTGGTCAGCGTGGGCGACCGGGGCCTGGTGGCGACGGCGTTCTGTGACGACGGCACCATTGAGGCGGTCCGCCACCGCCAGCATCCCTGGATCGGCACCATGTGGCACCCCGAGCGGGAACAGCCCTTCGCTGAGGCCGATCTGACACTGATTCACACTCTGTTCCGAGGTCCTTCGTGAGAACCATTATCCTGGCTGCCGGACAAGGCACCCGACTGCGCCCCTACACCGATCACACCCCCAAGTGCATGGTCGAACTGGCCGGCACGCCGTTGCTGCACCGGCAACTGGCGACCCTCGACGCCGCCGGCCTGGGTGACCGGCGCGTACTGGTGGGCGGCTACTGCGCCGACAGGCTCGACGGGCAGGGCGCCGACGTGGTGCTCAACCCCCGCTACGACCAGACCAACATGGTCGCCACCCTGTTCTGCGCCCGCGACAATATGGTCGACGGCGAGGATCTGCTGGTCTGCTACGGCGACATCATCTACGAGCCCAACGTCCTGCAGGCCATCCTCGACGGTGACGCGCCCCTGTGCCTGGCGGCGGACCGGGAATGGCGCCGGCTCTGGCAGCTGCGCATGGAAGAGCCCCTGGACGATGCCGAGACCTTCGTCATGGACGCCGACCGGCGTGTGGCCGAGTTGGGCAAGAAGCCGCAGTCCTACGACCAGGTACACGCCCAGTACATGGGCCTGATCAAGGTGCGCGGCGACCGGGTCGCCGACTTCAAGGCCGCCTACGATGCCCTGGATCGAGACGCGATCTACGACGGCAAGGACTTCGACAACATGTACATGACCAGCTTCATCCAGCACCTGATCGACAGCGGCTGGGACACCCGCGCCTGTCTGGTGGACAACGGCTGGCTGGAAGTGGATACCGCCGACGAACTGGAGACCTACCAGCGCATGGCGGAGGACGGTTCGTTGCAGGACTACTGCCGGCTGGCCTGATCGGTACGGCGGTCGGCTTTTGATGGGGGTGTCCCATCCCGAAGGAAGGTCGGGCTAGAGGCGGTCGCGCAGGGCCTGCATGACGGCCAGCCGCTCCCGGTGCGGCGCCAGCAGGGACTGGATCTCTTCGGTCCGGCCGATGCCGATGTTGCGCACGGACTTCGACGGATCGAAGGGGGCGCCCTCGCGCTGGGCATTGTTCAGCCCGAGGAAGCGGCCAATGCGCTCGGCCTCGCGCTCGTGGCGCTGCACGAAGGACTCGAAAGACACCGGCAGCACCAGTGATTCGCCCAGCTGTTCGCGCAGCGCCAGCAGGCTTTCCAGCTTGCGCTGGATGCCGTCCAGCACGTAGGCCACGGGATCGCTCATGTCGCCCTGGAAGGCCGGGTCGGATTTGCGCTTGCCCAGCTTGCCCTGGCGCACCACCTCGGCGAACTGATCCTGCAGATCACGGTGCACCACTATCAGCCTGGCTGGCGCAAACACCTGCGGCCAGATATCGGCGTGCTCGCCCACCCAGACCGGCTGGTCCCAGACCACGGCTCGCTTGCCGGGCGCGTAGGCAGTGCCCAGGGCGTGCATCCAGTCGTTCCAGATCGCGGGGTCGCGGTGGTCGCCGCCCTGCGCCAGATGGCGCCGGTAGCGGTTGATGTAGTCGCGTTTCAGGCGGTTGTGGTTCACCTGATTCTTCAGCGGCAGTTTGCCGGTGTCGGCACCCCGCCACTGTTTCAGGTAGGCCTGGGGCAGGCGGCCGAACACGGTTTCGATCCACAGCAGCCGGGCCATACGCCGCGCGCTGGCGCGATCGGGTGTCGACAGCATGCTGGCGATGCGGCCGCGACGTTTGAAATCGGTGAATTCGCCGCGGAAGGCGACGCAGTCCGGGTGGCCCTTGAGGTAGTCCACCACCGCGCCGGAGCCGGACCAGTAGATGCCGGCCACCAGGATGTTGGCGGGAAACGCGTTTGCCGTCATGCCGGGTCCCGGTCCTGCCCCAGGAACTGGGCGACGACCGTATCGCTGTTAAACGGCGCCAGCCACTCCGGCTTGACCTCGATGGGCAGTTGCGCCAGCGCCCGGGTCATGCCCTCGGCCAGCCCGCGCGGCGTGCGTGGCGTCAGGTATTGCGCCAGGTCGCCCCGGAACACGTCGGTCACGCCGCCGCGGCTTTCCACCGACAGGATCGGCGTGCCACAGGCCAGGGCTTCGGTCAGCACGATGCCCAGCCCCTCGTATTCCGAAGCCAGCACGAACAGGTCGGCCTGACGCATCCAGGGGTAGGGATTGGCGCGTTTGCCGGCAAACAACACTCGGTCGGCAATACCCAGCTCCTGCGCCCGGGTTTCCAGCGCCGATTGGCGCTCGCCCTCGCCGACAATCACCAGATCCTGCTCTGGCTGGGCCAGGGCATAGGCGTCCAGCAGCAGGTCCTGGCCTTTCTGCGGGACCAGCCGCGCCACGTTCAGGATATAGGGGCGCTGTGGCAGGTCCGGGTCCTCCTGCCGGGCCAGCTTGCGGATCGCGCCGGTCGGGCAGGGGTTGGTAACCACACGCAGGGACAGCGGCCGAATCCGGCCCTGGGCGAAGGCGTCCTCGGCGGAAGCCTGCACGCCGGAGGAGACGCACACCAGGTGGCGGCGATCGAACACCCGTTTCCATTCCAGGCGTTTCTGCCAGGCGGGCCGGTCGTGGTGGATCACGTTTTCCAGCACGTAGATGTTGCGATCGTCGCGGAAGGACCAGAAATATTTATAGGTGCCCAGGCCGCGGAAAATGATGCGGTCGAAGCGCCCGTAGCGTTTTTCGATGCGACGGATCCTGCCCTTCAGCAGCCAGCCCAGCAGCCAGCCCACCCACAGGAAATGGGATTTGGGCAGCAGCACGCCCAGCAGCAGCCGCGACAGCAGGAACACGGGGATGCCGATCACCGACTTGAGCAGCGCCTGTAACTGGTCGAAATGATGCAGGATGACTCCCGGCTGGGCGGGCTGCAGGTCATTGGGGCGGTTGCGGCAGGCCATCAGGTGGCTTTCATGACCTTCCTCGGCAAAGGCGTCGGCCAGGTTGACGGCGACCCGCTCCATGCCGCCCATCTTCAGGCTGTGAACGATGACGAGTGTTCTCATCGGATGTCCTGTCCCTGGATCAGTTCTGCGCGGGCGCGCCGTCCTTGCGGATGCCATTGGCGGCCCAGAAGGTGCGCTGCTCTTTCACCGCCTTGCGGATGGCCTTGTTGCGGGCCCAGATGTCCGGTTTGGAGTAACCCCGGGCGTGATCCAGGTGCAGGCATACGGTGCTGTAGCGGATCTGCTTCGACTTGTGGCCGTAGTTCCAGAGGCGCTCGCCCAGCTCCCGGTCGAGGCCGCCGTACTGCATGTCTTCGTTGAAGCCGTTGACGGCGATCAGGTCGCGGGTCCAGGTGGAGCTGTTCATGCCATTCCAGCTGGCGGCCGCCGGCGTGATGGCGTTGAGCAGGCTGCGCTTGAATTCGCTGGGGGTCAGCTTCCACAGCTTGTGGGTCCGGGGCTGGCCATGGGCGACCAGCCACTCGGGATCGAAGATGGCGCCGGAGCGGATGGCGGCCTCGTCGATGGTCTCGCTGACCGGCATGGTGAGCTTGATGTAGCCCCCGGACAGGAAATAGCCCGGCTCGGCCAGGGCCCGGTGGGTGGCGATGAAGTGCGGCTGGGGGATGCAGTCGCCGTCGGTGAAGATCAGGTAATCGCACTCGGTCTCGGCGATGGCCTTGTTGAGGATCTGGCATTTACGGAAGCCGTCGTCCTCGTGCCACACGTGGTCGATGGTCAGCCTGCCGGCCGCCTTGAACTCGTCGATCAGCGCCCGGGTGTCGTCGGTGGAGCCGTCGTCGGCAACGATAACCCGGAAATCCGGATCGGTCTGGGCCTCATAGCCAATCAGGACCTTGCGCAGCCAGACTGGGGAATTGTAGGTGGTGATAACAACGCCAATGTGTGTCGGGGACATGGAATCGACCAAATTCGTGGGTAATACGGTGGACTCCGGGACGGCCCGGAATGGCCCAGATTATACAGATTTTACGGGGAAAGGGGCGTTTGCCGAGCGTTTCAGGCGGGGTGTCGCCGCCGACTGGAACGTGCCAGACGCGCGGCGCCGGGCCGACCGGCCTGGTGCAGAGGCTGGCAGGCCTCCAGGGTGCGCTCGACGGTGCGTTCGTGGGAGAACAGACGGGCCAGTTGGCGTTGCCCTTCCAGACCCAGGCGTCGGCGTTGGACGGAGTCGCCATGCAGGGTCTGCAGGGTGCGGGCCAGGGCGTCCGGATCGGCGGGCGGGATCAAGGCGCCGCAACGTTGATCGCTGATCAGGTCGCGGTTGCCCAG
This sequence comes from Marinobacter bohaiensis, assembly GCF_003258515.1. Taxonomy (NCBI): domain Bacteria; kingdom Pseudomonadati; phylum Pseudomonadota; class Gammaproteobacteria; order Pseudomonadales; family Marinobacteraceae; genus Marinobacter; species Marinobacter bohaiensis. The sequence goes on along the minus strand of NZ_QGEH01000006.1, from coordinate 103,058 downwards.
GATGTCGGTGGCGATGACCGGCACCGCCACGGCCATGGCTTCCTTGATGGCCCGGGGCAGACCTTCCCGCAGCGACGGCTGGATGTAGATATCGGCCCGGTGCAGCCATTGGGCGGCTTCGTGCTGACGGCCGGCCAGGGTGATGGCGCCGGCCGCCGGGCCCTGGGCGACCCACTCCGGGGCTTGCGGGTCATGATCCCCGAGGACGACCAGGTGGGCCCCGGGCAGATTGGCGCGGTGGAAGCCTTCAATCAGCGATTGCAGCCCCTTGTAGGGGCGCCCGGCGGTGTTGCCGATGAACATGCAGACGCAGGTGTTGTCGGGCAGGTTAGCCAGGACCGGATGGCTGGGTGCGGACGCCTCCGGTAGCCACGCCGGGTCGAAACCCTTGGGGTTAAGCACCAGTTTGCGACGCGGAACGAAGCGGCTCATGTAGTCGTAGACACTGCTGCTGACGCAGAAAATACGGGCCACCCGCGGGTTGAGAATACCCAGCCAGAAGGTGGGGTCGAGTTGGCGGATGCGCGACAGGGTGCCCCGATAGCCCACCACGTGCACGCCGCTGAACAGTGTGGCCCAGAGCGCATTGGCCAGCGACGACGAATCGATGGCGTAGATCAGGGAGATGCGGTCCTCGCGGATAACGCGGCGCATCTGGCGAATCAGGGCGGGGCGCAGTTTGCCCTTGATGGCCGCCATTTCCTCGAACAGCCCGCGGCGCTCCAGTTCCTCTCGTCCCTGAGTGGTCCGCGCCGCCAGTACCCGCACGCACAGCCCCCGGTCATGGAGACTGAGTGCCAGGGCCAGCTCGGACTGGTCCAGGTGGGGTTTGCAGATGAGAATGCGCATGCGGGCCGCTCGATCGGGGATTTGACCCGATTCTGGCCGAACCGTGTGACGCGGCGGTTAAGGTCGCATGACGATTGTTTTGCGAAGCGATCGATTGGCGGGGCGAATTACTTGCAGAGCTTGCCCGGATGGTACGGGTTCGGCAGCCCGGTGGGGCGATGGCGGAAGCGTTTGTATTCCCACTGGTACTGGTCCGGGATACGCCGTACGGAGCGTTCCACCGAGGCGTTCAGGGCGGTTGCCGCGATGACCGGGTCGTTCTCCGCCATACCCGGTTCGCATTCGCGGATCACGATCCTGTAGCCCGCCGCATCCGGCAGCCGCTCGGCGTAGGTGATCAGCACGGCGGCGCCGGATTTCTGCAGCAGCTTGGCGGCCAGGGTCATGGTGCGCACATCCATACCGAAGAAGGGCGCGTAGGCATTGCCTTTGCCGCGCGGGCTCTGGTCCGGGAGGATGCCGGCCACGCCGCCTTCGCGCAGCAGGGTGATCAGGCGCGCCAGCCCGCGGCGGTCGCCGCGTACCAGCTCCGAGCCCAGCCGGCCGCGCACGCGGATCATGTAGTCCTCGAACTCCGGCATGTGAGGCGGGCTGTACAGCGCGGCCATCTTGTAGCGCGAGGAGAAATAGAGCCCGGCCAGCTCCCAGTTGCCCAGGTGCGGCGCCAGCAGAATCAGGCCCTGGTTCGGGTCACGGCGGCTGAGTAGTTCTTCGCCGTCAATCTCTTTAATCAGGTCCAGGCAGCGTTCCACCGGCCATTCCCACATCAGCGGGATTTCCATGAAGGTGCGGCCGGTCTGCTTCATGCTGGCCCGGGCCAGGTCGCGACGTTGATCTTCGGGCATGTCCGGGAAGCCAATGCCCAGGTTGATCTCCGTCACCCGCCGGGATTCGCTGCGGCACCACCAGCCCAGCAGGCCCAGGCCGGTGCCCAGAGCCTGGGCGACACGCAACGGCAGCTTGCCGGCGAGCTTCAGCAATGTGGTCAGGATCGAGATTTTCGACAGGGCCATGTGCCTTGCTTCCTGGGTGGGTACGGACAGGGCTGGAAACTACATGATCCGTGCGTTGAGTGCCAGTATCCGGCTCACGGTGAGCGGCGGATGCGCGAAGCATCCTCCCAGGAGCCGGAGCGACCACCGGCCTCCCAGGCAATGCGCTGATGGAAGCGGGTGATCTTGCGGTCGATGTAGCGATCCCGGTAGGCGGGGAGTCGCGACAGCGCGTCGGGTACTGACGGCGCGCCCAGGCCGTCCACCAGGAACAGCTCCGGCTGGTCGTCGCGGGTGACCACGACCAGGTTGTGAGGCAGCAGGTTACGGGTCAGCACGCCGGTCTCGCGCAGCCAGTCGCAGAAGCGGGCCACGGCGCCGTCGATGGCGGCGGTCTGTCCCCGCTCCTTGAGATACTGCTCCAGGGTCGGGCCGGGGCGGCCGTCTGTCTCGAGAATCAGGTCGCTGACGTTCGCCTCGCCCAAGGAAGTGACGACGCTCGGGTACAGTTTCGGCAGATGGCGCCAGGCTTCGTCTCCGGCGTGCTTCAGGGCGGGTTGCTGGTAGGCCCGCCATTCCTGTCTATTATCATTGATGCGTTGCTTGCCCAGCAGCTTCTTGTACCAGGCTTGCCGGGCGTAGCGGGCGTCGATGTTTTCCGGGCGCAAGACCTTCAGGCAGCGTCGCGGGTCGTCCGGGTGGACGTAGCAGTATCGGTTGAAGCCCGCGGCGAAAGGGGCGTGCTGGCTCAGGTCAATCATTCGGGCGCATCCAGTCAGTGTGCCGCCAATGTACCATGATGGCAGAGGCCTTCGGGCCCGGGAGTTGATCCGATGTCAGGCGCTGGCTGCGTGGCCTACGGCGACTGCAACACCGAAGGTGTCGACGGCTATGCCGGCGCGCTCTGGGCCGCGCTGGTAGCGGATGCATGGGGGCTCCGCCTGACCAACTGTGGGCACACGATGAGCACTACCCGGGAACTGCGCCGCTACGCTGAGTTCTTTCCGCCGGCGGACTATTCGCTGGCGCTGATCCAGTACGGCCTGGTGGACGCCTGGCTGACCTTCCGCGGCGCGCCCTACGTGCTTTACTACCCGGACAACCCCTGGCGCAGGTTCCTGCGCAAATGGGTCAAGAAGATCAAGAAACGGGCTCGACGTTTCCGGTTGCACGAGCGGCTGGGATCGGTGGAGCAGGTACCCCTGCCCGAGTACCTGGCGCATATCCGTCAGGTGGTGACGTCCGCGCCGGACACCCTGTTCGTGCTTGTGGCCACGGCGCCCAATCGCGATGAGTCGCGCAATCCGCACATCCGGCGCTATAACGCGGCGCTTGAAACCCTGGCGCGGGAACTGGACAACGCCGTCTATGCCGATGCCTACGAAGCGATCTGGGCGCAGCGGGACCGGACCCTTATGGCGGACGGCACCCACCTCACCGAAGCCGGCCACCGCTTGCTGGCGGACCGGGTTATCCGCGCTCTGCGTCAGCGCCAGCAGGCGGCGTGAGGGCCTTGAGGCGTTCGTAGAAGGCCAGGGTACGCTGCACCATGCCATCCAGCGTCAACTCGCGTTCGGCCTTGGCGAAGGCTTCTTGTTGCTGGTCTCGTAGCGCGTCCGGATCGGCCAGCGCGCGGCGCAGCAGCGTGGCGAGCGCCTCGGCGTCGTGTCCCGCCGCCAGTGCCGACTCCGGCAGGAAAGCAGCCACGCCGCTGACCGGCGTGGACAGCACCGGGCAGCCCTGCAGCAGCGCTTCGATCAGAATGTAGGGAAACCCCTCGCGCTCGGAGCTGATGATGCAGGCGTCGGCCCGGGCCAGCCAGGGGGCGATGTTGGCCTCGTAACCGGGCAGGGCGATGCGGGCTTGCTGGCCGGTGTCTTCAATCTGCCGGGCCAGGGCCTCGCGCTGGCCACCTTCCCCGAGGATGACCAACTGGCCGGCGTCATCCGGCAGCCGGGCCCAGGCATTGATCAACGAGTGGAAGCCCTTCACCGGCTCCAGGCGCCCGGCGGCAACGGTCAGCGGGTGTCGTGCCGGAACCGGCCAGGTGGTGCGGGTGTCGGGGCCGGCTGGCGCTGCGCCGTTGTAGATCACGGTGGCGTTGGGATGGTCGAGACGGGCGGCGAGCTCGTCGCTGACGGCGATGACGCCGTCCATCTTGGCGAAGGCGCGATGGGAGGATTTGGTGCCGTGCAGCGTGCCGACGTATGTGCACTGGGCCGCATCGCGACGGCGCTTGACGTTGCCCAGCAGTTGCGCGGCCTTGTTGCCCTGGGCGTGAACAATGTCCGGGCGAATGCGCCGCAGCAGGCGCCGGATACGCAGACCCAGCCAGGGGTGGCGGCGGCTGAAATGGACCGGGATCGGGTGGACGTGGGCCATCTCCTGGAAGCGTTCGGAATAGTCCGGTGCCGCCAGGATATGGATCTCGTGCCCCGCCTGGGCCAGGCCCCGCGCCAGTTCCAGGGTGTGTTTCTCCATGCCGCCCCAGGTGGTTCCGGGGGTGGCGAGTATGAGAGCGATCCGCCGCGTCGGGCCCGTCACGCGGCCGACTTCCCGTGTCTGGCCAGCAGTTGGCGATAGACCACCAGGGTCGCCTCGGTCTGGGCTTCCAGGCGGAAGCGCTCGGGGATCTGGATGGCCGGCTCCGCTTTGCCCAGCAGTGCCTGGATCTTGTGCACGAAGGCGGTGGTGTCGTCCGGCGGCACCAGGCCGTCGGGAAAACAGGCCTGCAGGGTTTCTGCGGCTCCCCCGCGCTCGTAGGCGACCACCGGCGTGCCGGACGCCAGGGCTTCGGTCAGGGTGCGGCCGAAGGGTTCGGGCTTGGTGGACAGGTGGCACACCAGGTCGGCAAACAGGTAGAGCTCGTGCATGTCGCTGCGCTGCCCCAGGAAGGTGACGTGCTGTTCCAGCTTCAGGTCGCGCACGCGCTGTTCCAGTTCCCGCATGAAGTGCACCTTGCCGCCTTCCAGTCCGCCGGCGATAACGCCGTGGATACGGTCGTCGTCGCGCACCAGGCGGGCGACGATGTCGAGGAACGTGAGCTGGCCTTTCCAGCGGGACAGCCGACCGGGCATGAGCAGGATCCGGCGGTCATCCAGCTGAGGATAATCTGCCAGCAACGCGCGACGCCAATCCGGGTCCAGCGGGGCCTCGCGGAAGGTCCGGGTATCCACACCGCGCTGGATCACGGTGACGTCGTCGGGCTTGACCGGGTAGCTGTCCAGAATGTACTGGCGCACGCAGTCGGACACGGCGATCAGGTGCTCGGCCTTGCTCATGATGGCGCTGTAGCGGTTCACCGAGTACATGCCGTGGAAGGTGCTGACCAGGGCCGGACGTTGCTCCGGTGGCAGCTTGTTCCAGGCCAGGTAGACAATCCACGCCGGCAGGCGCGAGCGCACGTGAATGACGTCCGGCTGCAGTTCCCGGATCAGACGGCGCACCGGTCGCACCTGCTTCAGCGACGCCAGCGACTTGCGGTGCACCGGGCGGGTGATGTGATGCGAACCGCGCGCTTCGAGCGCCTGCACCATGGGCCCGCCGGACGACAGCACGTAGGACTCGTGGCCGCGCTTGACCAGCTCGCTGGCCAGTTCCACGGTGCCACGTTCGACGCCGCCGCTGGTCAGGGCCGGCAGAACCTGGAGGATTCTCATGTCCCGCCTCCCAGCATCATGGTCGGGCTCCGTCCGCTTGCGACAACAGCCAGCGGGCGGCGCGGTCGGCCTCCCAGAGGGGCTCAGGCTGCGCTGCGCCCTCGGTCATGATGGACGGGGCCTGCGCAAAGGGCGCAACGCGATGCTCGTCCAGTAATTGCGTCACGCCGTGCGCCACGCGACTGCCGTCGCGGGGGCTGAGATCGAACACCCCGGTGGGAATGCCGGCCGTGAGGGATTCGTAGACCATGGACACGCTGTCCGGCGTGATCCAGCAGGCACGGCTGTCCGCCAGCGCATGGCTCAGCCAAAGGCTGTGGGTGTCGCGATGATCCCTGAAGGTGAAGTGCGCCCCGGCTCGGCTCCTGAGTGCCACGATAACCTCCTCCGGTGTACGGCGGCTGGATGAGACGGTCCAGTGCCACTGAGGATAGCCTGTGCGAAGTCGGTCCACCTGGTCCAGTATCGAGTCCGCATTCCAAGCGAAATGTTTGGACGGCCCGCCGATCAGCATCAGGCCGTGACGCTTCTGCGACAGTCGTGCCATGGGCGTCATGGTGTTGAGGGCTCCGACGGTGACCAGCGTACGGCCGTCGGCCTGCGGCCGATCGTGGGCCGGGATGATGGCGTAATCCACCCAGCGTCGCGGGAAACCCGGGCGCATCAGCACCACCGTGCGAGCCCGCCGACGCAGGGACAGCAGCAGCCGATGGGTGCCGCTGCCGGCGGCAACGATCCAGTCGGGACTTTCCAGCGCTGGATCTGGCATGATCGGCGCCCGCCCCAGCCAGGCCCGCCAGCGGCTGACTCTTATGGCGCTGGCGTCGATCCAGTAAACGCGCGCGCCGGCCAGGGCCTGCAACCGGTTGGTCAGGCCCCGCAACTGGCTCTGGTGACCGGGGCGGTCGTCGTGCAGGCACCAGACGATCGGCGGCGCGCGTTCACTCATGATCGCTTCTTGCGCTTTTTGCGTTTGCGGTAGAACCCCGGATCGTCCCGCGATGGCCGCGTCTTGAAGCGGCGGTGCATCCACAGGTACTGGTCCGGGTGCCTGCGGATCTCACGCTCGATGGTCTGGTTGATGCGTGTGGCATCGGCCAGGTCATCCCCGGAGGGAAATTCCTCGAACGGAGCGTGGAAATAGATGTCGTAACCGATGCCATCCTCGCTCCGGAAGTGGCTGAACGGGATCACGGCGCAGTCGCTGCGTTCGACGATGCGGGCGGTGGCGGTGATGCTGGCGGCCGGCACATTGAAAAAGGGCGCGAAGACGATGCCCTTACGGCCGTAATCCTGGTCGGTGGCGTACCAGACGATGCGGTTGGCCTTCAGGCGCCGGAACAGGCCGCGCAGGTCCTTGCTGTCCAGGGCCACGCCGTAGCGCCGTTCCCGGGCCCGGGTCATGATGGCGTTCATCAGCGGGTTGTTGTGATCGCGCTGCATCACGTCCGCCTCAATGAACATGCACACCAGGCTGCCACCCAGGTCCAGCGTGCTGTAATGCCCGCCCAGCAGCAGGATGCCCTTGCCCCGGGCGAGGGCGGCATCGACGTGTTCCAGGCCATGCACGCGGGTGATGGGGCGCAGGTCTTCCGGGTTGCGGAACCAGGCCAGGCCGATTTCCATGACACCAATGCCGTTGGAGTGGAACGACTTGCGGACCAGGGCCTCGCGCTCGGCGGCGCCCAGCTCGGGGAAGCACAGGTCGATGTTGGTGCGGGTGATGTGGCGGCGGCTGGACAGGGTGCGGTAGGCCAGCTCGCCGATCAGTTTGCCGATCGCCCACTGCAGTCGCATGGGCAGTCGCGACAGCAGCCAGATCAGCCCAATGGACAGCCAGGTGGGCCACCAGCGTGGATGCCGGTAATGGGACAGGTCCGTGTCGCGGACGCGTTTGCGTTTCCTGGTTTTCGTCGAACTCACATCGGCTCCGGTCGATTCAGTCATCGGCGAAAGTTTATCAGCAAATCCGGCATTTAGCCGGGCAACGTCTTGATAACGGCGGCGCACGGGTGGTCTATGCTGTTGCTGTCACTCCGGAGACGGGGTGTGGAGGGGCGTAATGTGCGGCACGATTCGTTAGAATCGCCGCCAATCCTGATTCCGGCCTGGAGTTCCGATGCTTCGTTTTGTCTATTCCGTGACCTTTCGTCTGATCCTGCCGTTTGTGCTGATACGCCTGTGGTGGTTTGGCAGACGGTCCCCGGACGCATTGAAGCACTGGCAGGACCGGATCGGCCTGATTCCGTCGGTCGAGGGTCCGGTCATCTGGGTGCACGCGGTCTCCGTGGGGGAAACCATCGCCGCGGCGCCGCTGATCAAAACCCTGCTGGCGCGCCGCCCGGATGTCACCGTGCTGATGAGCGCGATGACGGCCACCGGTCGGGCGCGGGCGCAGGCACTGTTCGGGGACAAGGTGCGTTACGCCTACTCCCCCTACGATACGCCCGGTTCGGTGCGCCGCTTCCTGAGGCGTGCCCGGCCCGAGGCACTGGTGATCATGGAAACCGAGCTGTGGCCCAACATGATCTATGAAACCGCCGCGGCGCAGACGCCCATCTTCCTCGTCAACGCGCGCATGTCTGAACGCTCCGCCCGGGGCTACAAGCGCTTTGGCCATGCCAGCCGCCGCCTGTTGCAGCAGATTAACTGGATCGCCGCCCAGGCCAGCAGTGATGCCCGCCGTTTTGTGGATATCGGTGCTGAAGAGGATGGCGTATCGGTGACCGGCAGCATCAAGTTCGACGTGCGCGTTACCGAGGCCCTGCGCGAGCAGGCGGCGGCCCTGCGCGAGGCCCTGGGGCGGGAGCGGCCGGTCTGGATCGCGGCCAGTACCCACGACGGCGAGGATCGCCAGATTCTCGAGGCCCATGCCCGCCTTCGCGAGCGGATGGACGATGCCTTGCTGATCCTGGTGCCGCGCCATCCGGAGCGGTTCGACGATGTGGCGGATCTGGTCGGGCAGCAGGGATTCAATCTCCTGCGCCGTTCATCCGGTACCGTAAACCACGATTGCCAGGTCTACCTGGGCGATTCCATGGGAGAGTTGATGCTGCTCTACGGCGTTGCGGATGTGGCCTTCGTGGGCGGGTCGCTGATCGAGCGGGGCGGGCACAATCCGCTGGAGCCGGCGGCCTGGGGCATGCCGGTGATGACCGGACCGCATGTGTTCAACTTCGACGATATCTACGACCGCCTGGAGCGCGGCGAGGCGCTGGTCCGGGTTGGCGACAGTGGGGAGCTGGCCACGGCGGTGGCCGACTGTTTGCAAAACGAGGCCCGGCGCGAGGCGCTGGGACGCCATGCACTGGCGGTGGTGGACGCCAATCGGGGAGCTCTGGAGAAGGTGGTCAACGGCATCCTCGCCAAGCTCGACTGAACCTGGGGGATGCCGTGGTTTCCGTTTACTGATCCTGCATAGGATCGACGGTCTTGCTCTCGTCGGCAATTGCTTCGATGCCGGGTGCGGAGGCGCTGAGCCAGCGGTTCAGGTCCACCAGGTCCTGCGGGCTCAGGGTGCCGGCGGTCAGCTTCAGGTTCAGGGTGTTCACCACATAGTCGTAACGGGCGTTGGCGTAGTCCCGCAGGGCTTCGTAGTAGTTCCGCTCGGCATCGAGTACTTCCACGATGTTGCGGGTGCCCACCTCGTAGCCGGCCCGGGTCGCATCCAGGGCACTGCGCCGGGACACGATCGTCTGCGCCTGGGAGTTCACCGACTCGATGTTGGTGTTGACCGTGCGGTAGAAGCTGCGGGTGTTGACGCTGACGTCGCGCCGCACGGTGTTCAGGCTCTCCTGGGCGGCCACCACCTGCGCCCGCTGCTGGCGGATGCTGGCTTCGGTGCCGCTACCCTCGTACAGGGGCACATTCAGGTTCAGCGCAATCACACCCTCGGTGTAGGTCCCGTCCTGGGTACCCTGGGTCGGCGACTGCTGGTTGATGCCGTCGTATTCCGTGTTGCCGTAGCTGGCACTCAGGTCCAGGGTCGGGTAGTGGCCGGCCTTGGCCACATCCAGCAGCGAGCGGTTGGACTGCAACTGGTAGGCGGCGGACTGGATGCGCCAGTTCTGTTGCAGGGCGATGTTTTCCCAGGCGGCCGGGTCCATGGGCTGTGGCCGCGACAGAGGGAAGTCCTGTTCCAGGTTCTGCAGGTCTTCGGCGTTCTCGCCGATCAGGCGGCTGAGCTGTTCCCGCGCCACGTCCAGGTCGCCTTCGGCGGCGATGCGCTCGCTCTTGCTGGCGTCGTAGGAGGCGCGTGATTCGTATACCTCGGTGATGGCGATCAGGCCCACCTCGAAACGCTCCTGGGCCTGGTCGTACTGGCGTTCGAAAGCGGCTTCGGCGGCCTTGACCGTGGTCAGGTTGTCTTCCGCCCGCAGCACGTTGAAGTAGGCGGTGGCGACATCCAGGATCAGCTGTTGCTGGGCCAGGCTGTAGTCGGCCCGGGCGCTTTCGCTCTGGAACTCGCTGGCGTCCAGGTTGAACCAGGCGTCCAGACGGAACACCGGCTGGGTCAGCTCCAGGCCGTAGGTGTAGCTCTTGTACGACTCGTCCGTGGCCGGCCCGTCGGTGTCCGTGTGGCTGGCGGTGCCGACGGCGTCCAGTTGGGGCAGGAGGTTGCTGCGGGTGACGTCAACGTTGGCCTGCTGGGCCTCGTAGGTGGCTCGGGCCGAGGCGATGCCAGAATCGTAGGCCAGTGCTTTCTCGTAGGCGTCGATCAGGTCGAGGGCCATCGATGGCTGGGCGACGAACAGGCCTACCAGGCCGGTGAGCAAGGGTTTCTTCATGAATTCTCCTGCCTGCGCGTTTTTTTTGGTGAGCGTCCTGCCTGCCGACCCGGGCGTCGGCCGGATGGGGGAAGAACCCCGGCGCTGGACATTATGGACAATAATACGGCGTATCTCTACACTCCGGATGACCACCGGAGACATATGGGGCGCTCGGCTTGGTTCCGCGTCCCGATCGAATGCCTCCGATGATCCAGTTTGCGTCTTGACGGGGTGCCGGCGTGCCGGCTGAGATTGCCTCAGGCAAAACCCGAGAACCTGATCCGGTTAGTACCGGCGTAGGAATCACAGACACGCTTCTCTATGTAGCGGCTCAGTTGTGGCAGTTGTTCAACGGTCCTGCCCGTTTCGGGCGCCGGGATCGGCCAGACCGCCACCTCGTCATACGCGCTCCGTCCAGAAGGGCATTCCGCCTCGATGGATTTCAGTTCGCCGCCGGCTTCTCCGGCGGGCAACGAAAGAGGACGCTACCATGACGAGTACCAAGCCCATGTTCCTGAGCGAAGCCGCCCGGGTCGACCAGGCCGCGGTGGACCCGCTGCCCAGTTCCCGCAAGATCTATGTCACCGGCAGCCGGCCGGACCTGCGCGTGCCCATGCGCGAGATTCGCCTGAGCGATACCACCACATCGGACGGGCCGCAGCCCAATGCCCCGCTGGTGGTTTATGACACCTCCGGCCCTTATACCGACCCGGCCGCCGACATCGACCTGCGCCGGGGCCTGACGCCGGTGCGTTCGGCCTGGATCGCCGAGCGTGACGACACCGAAGAGCTGCCCGGTTACAGCTCCGACTACACCCGCCGCCGCCTGCGCGATCCGGCGCTGGACACCCTGCGGTTCGACGATCATCGCAAGCCGCGCCGGGCCCGTGCGGGTCGCAACGTCAGCCAGATCCACTACGCGCGCCAGGGCATCGTCACGCCGGAAATGGAGTATGTGGCCATCCGCGAGAACCTGAAGTTGCAGGAGGCGCGGGAGCAGGGTTGGCTGGACGACCAGCACCCCGGCCAGTCCCACGGTGCGGCGATCCCCAGTGAGATCACGCCGGAGTTCGTGCGCGAGGAAATCGCCCGGGGCCGGGCCATCCTGCCGGCCAACATCAACCATCCGGAAGTTGAGCCGATGATCATCGGCCGTAACTTCCTGGTGAAGATCAACGGCAATATCGGCAACTCGGCGGTCAGCTCGTCCATCGAGGAAGAGGTGGAGAAGCTGACCTGGGGCATTCGCTGGGGCTCGGACACGGTGATGGATCTGTCCACCGGCAAGAACATCCACGAAACCCGCGAGTGGATCATCCGCAACTCGCCGGTACCGATTGGCACGGTGCCCATCTATCAGGCCCTGGAAAAGGTCAACGGTGTGGCCGAGGACCTGACCTGGGAGATCTTCCGCGACACCCTGATCGAACAGGCCGAGCAGGGCGTGGATTACTTCACCATCCATGCCGGCGTGCGTTTGCACCACGTGCCGCTGACCGCCAAACGCGTCACCGGCATCGTCTCCCGCGGTGGCTCGATCATGGCCAAGTGGTGTCTGGCCCATCACCGCGAAAGCTTCCTCTACGAGCACTTCGAGGACATCTGCGAGATCATGAAGGCGTACGACGTGTCCTTCAGCCTCGGCGACGGCCTGCGCCCGGGCAGCATCGCCGATGCCAACGATGCCGCCCAGTTCGGCGAGCTGGAAACCCTGGGTGAGCTGACCAAGATCGCCTGGAAACACGATGTCCAGTGCATGATCGAGGGGCCGGGCCACGTGCCCATGCACCTGGTCAAGGAAAACATGGACAAGCAGCTGGACTGCTGCGACGAGGCGCCGTTCTACACCCTCGGGCCGCTGGTTACCGACATTGCGCCGGGCTACGACCACATCACTTCAGGCATCGGCGCGGCGATGATCGGCTGGTACGGCTGCGCGATGCTCTGTTACGTCACGCCCAAGGAGCACCTGGGACTGCCCAACAAAGACGACGTCAAGACCGGGATCATCACCTACAAGATCGCGGCCCACGCCGCCGATCTGGCCAAGGGGCATCCCGGCGCCCAGTTGCGGGACGACGCTTTGTCGCGGGCGCGCTTCGAGTTCCGCTGGGAGGACCAGTTCAACCTGGGCCTGGACCCGGATACCGCGCGCGCCTACCACGACGAGACCCTGCCCAAGGATTCGGCCAAGGTGGCGCATTTCTGTTCCATGTGCGGGCCCAAGTTCTGCTCCATGAAAATTACCCAGGAAGTTCGGGATTACGCCAGTGAGCAGGGGCTGGAAACCCGTGACGCGATCGATCGCGGCCTGCGCGAGAAGTCCTCCGAGTTCAAGGACGGCGGCGCCCGGCTTTACGATCGGGTGTAGCCCCGGGCGACATCGCTGACCTGACCTGTCGACAGGGGCGGGGCTTGAAATATCGGCCTCGCGCCCTCTATTGTTCTGCTTCACTCCCGCAAACAGGCAGGCTCATGTCCGAGACGACCCGCAAACCCTTCCAGTTCTCCCAGGATGACGTTCGCATCGACAAGCGCGAGACCGTCTTCCAGGGCTTTTTCCGCATGGAGCGGCTGCACCTGAGCCACGCAATGTTCGCCGGCGGTCAGACCGGGGCGTTCGAGCGTGAGCTGTTTCTGCGCGGCGATGCCACCTGCGTGCTGCCGTATGACCCGGTGCGCGACGAGGTCGTGCTGCTGGAGCAGTTCCGGCCCGGGGCTCTGTGGCGCGATCAGTCGCCGTGGCTGCTGGAACTGGTGGCTGGTATGAATGAGCCGGGGGAAACGCCGGAGGATGTGGCCCACCGCGAGGCGGATGAGGAAGCCGGTCTGACCTTCCGGCGTCTGGAGAAAATCTGCCAGTATCTGGTGTCACCGGGTGGGACGACCGAGATGGTGTCACTGTACTGCGGACACGTCAGTACCGAGGGCGCCGGCGGCCTGTACGGGCTCGCCGAAGAGAACGAAGATATTCGCGCACATGTAATGGCGGCGGAGGATGCTTTGCGTATGATAGCGGATGGACGGATCAATAACGCCGCCGCGATCATCGCGCTGCAATGGCTGGCCATGCAGCGCAACCGACTGAAGGAAGAGTGGAGCTGATGGCTCAGGACACCGGCACGACATTACAGCGCAAGAAGGCCTATGTGCCGGACCTCCGGCGTTTCGGGGCGCTTTGCGAGGCCAACTACGGCCGCATCCGGCGCCTGCGCCTGTTGGCGGAGGAGCATCCGGACGTGGCGGAATTCGAGTTGCGCGACGGCGATGCCTATTTCGGACGTGTGCGTATCGAGCAGCTGCAGCAGTCGCGCTTTACCGAGACCCTGCTGCTGGAGCAAATCCACAACGCCGGCCGCTGGCTCAACAACCCGCACCTGACGGTCCGGGTCTACCACGACGCCGGACTGGCGGAAGTGATCAGCTGCTACCGCTACAACCGGATCGAGGCGATCAACGACTACCCCAACCGGTTCATGCATCACCCGGACGAGAAAACCCAGGTCAATGCCTTCCTGGCGGACTGGCTGGCGTTCTGCCTGCGTTTCGGGCACGTCCCCGCCGGGCGCATTGCCTGGCCGGTCGCCGACTGATAGCGCCATTCACGTCAGGGCGTTGATCTCCCGTCGAATGTGACAGGTTTTCAGGAAAATCCGCGGTGGATCGGTTACTGTATACACAATCGAAATTGTGTACCGTTATGGATCAGATCCGTCCTGGAGTTGCGGCCCTGTCATGCACACCCCATTCACGCCTTCGTTAACAGAACGTCCTGCCGGCGCGCCGCTGCGCGTCCTGCAGGTGACGGATCCGCACCTGATGGACGACCCCGATGGCGTCCTGCTGGGCATTAAGACCAGCGAAAGCCTGCAGGCGGTACTGGACCTGATCGACCGTGCAGAGGACGCGCCGGACCTGGTGCTGGCCAGCGGCGATATCTCGCAGGATGGCAGTGAGGGATCGTATCGCCAGTTCCAGGCGATCATGGCGCGGTTTGCCTGCCCGGTCATCTGGATGGCCGGCAACCACGACGATGCCGCGGTGATGGCGAAGGTGATCGCCGGTACGGACGCCGCCCAGCGCCGGATCATGGCGGGCGGCTGGCAGATCGTGTGTCTCGACTCGTCGGTGCCCGGCCACGTGCATGGCGAGATCGCACCGCAGGAGCTGGCTTTTCTGCGCGACTGCCTGGACGACGCTCCCGACACCCCGACGTTGGTGGTTTTTCATCATCACCCGGTAGACATCGGTTGCCCCTGGATGGAGCGGATTGGTCTGGTCAACCGCGCCGAGCTGCGGGTCGCCATTGCCGGCCATGCCCAGGTGCGCGGGTTGCTGTGGGGGCATGTCCACCAGGAGTGGGACGACCAGCGTGACGGTATGCGCCTGATGGCCACGCCGTCCACCTGCATCCAGTTCGAGCCCGGATCCACCGACTTCTCCCTGGACGACAGGGCGCCCGGTTATCGCTGGCTCGAACTCTATCCCGACGGCGGGCTGGTCTCCCATGTGCGCCGTACGACCGACTACCAATACAACATCGAGCGTGATAGCCACGGTTACTGATGTCCCGCTAACCGGCGTCGCTGAACGTCGTTACGATTGAGAGCCTTATGTCCCAACAGCCCCGTCTGATCTACCTGCACGGTTTCCGGAGTTCGCCGCAGTCCCAGAAAGTCACCGAGCTGCGCGAGTGGCTGGCGGCGCGTGACGTACCGGTGGAGCTGGTGACGCCCGAACTCGGTTTTGCCCCCGACGAGGCGGTCGCCCGGGTGGCGTCGCTGGTGGACGAGGCCGGTGATCGCCCGGTGGGGCTGATGGGCAGCTCGCTGGGGGGCTATTACGCGACCGTGGTCGCCGCGCGCAGCGGTCTTCCCGCGGTCCTGGTCAACCCGGCCGTGGCGCCTTACCGGCTGCTGCGGGGCTACCTCGGCGTGCAGGAGAATCTGTACACCGGTGAACGCTTCGAAGTCACCGAGACGCACATGCACCAGCTCAGTGACATGGATCCGGGTCCACTGGCGCACCCGGAGCGGTTCCTGGTGTTGCTGCAAACCGGCGACGAGACCCTCGACTTCCGGGAGGCGGTGACCCGCTATGCCGGCGCCAGCCAGTGGATCCAGCCTGGCGGTGACCATCGCTTCCAGGATTTCCCCCGGGTGTTGCCCGCGGCCCTCGCTTTTTTGGGCATGGGAAGCTTCTGAAGCCCGATGTGCGGTTCTTTGAGCCGTATGGATTGAGGTAAACTGGCACAAAATTCCCTCAAAGGACATGCAACCATGAGTCAGATCCCTGCGGACCTGAAGTACATCGAAACGCACCAGTGGGTCCGCGTGGCGGCCGACGGCACGGCGACGGTGGGCATCACCGACTTCGCCCAGGACCAGCTGGGTGACGTGGTTTTCGTGGAACTGCCGGAAGTGGGCGCCCAGGTCAACGGTGGCGAAGAGGCCGGCGTGGCGGAATCGGTGAAATCCGCGTCCGACGTGTTCAGCCCGGTCAGCGGCGAGGTGATCGGAATCAACGAGTCCCTGGAAGAAGCTCCGGAGCTGCTCAACGAAGATCCCTATGGTGAAGGCTGGCTGTTCCGGGTGCGCCTGAAGGACGAAGGCGAGCTCGATGGCCTGATGGAGGCCGACGCCTACGGTGAGCTGATCGCCGACACCGAGTAATCGATTCGGCGGGGGCGGCCAGATCGTCTGGTGACGGCCCGCCTGCTTTCCTGTCCCCGGCCGGGCCCCGTATAATTCCCGCCTTTCCCCTCTCTATAAATGGTCTGTTTATGTTTCCCCAGCTTTATCTTCGCAAGGGGGCCGAGCGCCGTGTTCGCGCCGGTCATCTCTGGATCTACAGCAATGAAGTCGATACCCGGCGCACGCCGCTGACCGGCTTCGAGGCGGGGACGCAGGCCTGTCTGATGGCGGCCAACGGTAAGCCGTTGGGCACGATTTTCGTCAATCCCCACGCCCTGATCTGTGGCCGCCTGATCAGTCGCAACCCGGATCAGGGCATGACGCCGCAGCGGCTGACGGAGCGGCTGGAGACCGCGCTGTCGATCCGCGAGCGGCTGTTTGAACGTCCGTTCTACCGCTGGGTGTTCGGCGACGGGGACGGCCTGTCCGGTCTGGTGATCGACCGGTTCGGCGACGTGGTGGTGGTGCAGGTCTCCACCGCCGGCATGGAAACCCTGCGCGACTCGCTGGTGCGCGCCATACAGAAGCTGGTGCACCCGCGCTGCATCGTGTTCAAGAACGACGGCAAGATGCGCCAGGTGGAAGGGCTCGACAGCTACGTCACGGCTGCCCTGGGCGAGTTGCCCGAACAGCTCGAGGTGGAGGAGAACGGAGTCAAGTTCCTGGCGCCGCTGGCCGGCGGGCAGAAAACCGGCTGGTTCTACGACCACCGCATGAACCGCCAGCGTTTGCAGGCCTACGCGCCGGGCAAACGGGTGCTGGACGTGTTCAGCTATGTCGGCGGTTGGGGGGTGCAGGCGGCCGCGGCCGGGGCCAGCTCGGTGACCTGCGTGGACAGCTCCGCGCAGGCGTTGTCCGCCGTGCGTGAAAACGCCGGACTCAACGGCTTGCAGAACGTGGACACGCTGGAAGGGGACGCCTTCGCGGTGCTCAAGGACCTGTGCGACCAGAAGGAAAAATACGATGTGGTGGTGCTGGACCCGCCGGCGTTGATCCCGCGGCGTCGTGACCAGAAAGCCGGTGAGCAGGCCTACGCCCGGCTCAACCAGCTGGGCCTGCGGTTGTTGTCCCGGGACGGGCTGCTGGTGTCCGCATCCTGTTCCATGCACCTGTCGGGCGAACGGCTGGTGGACATCATTCGCGGCAGCGGCCGACGCATCGACCGGTTCGTGCAATTGCTCGAGCAGGGCCATCAGGCGCCGGATCATCCGGTCATCCCGGGCATTCCGGAAACCGACTACATCAAGAGCTGCTTTGTGCGGTCGCTGACCGGGTTTCTTTGATCCGGCGATCGGCCAACTAGCCGGCGTCTCCGCCCGTGCTCAGGCGCTGGCTGACCCTGTCGAGTTGTTGTCGGGCGGCCGTCAGCGCCTCGGTATCCAGGGGGCGCTGCATCGGATCGATGGCTTCCAGCCGCGCCGCCAGCTCGTTCAACGCCTGGTCGATGGGCGCGCGGACCTCGCTGTTGGGCAGGCCCATCGGAAGCCACTGCTGGCGGATGTCGGCGATCAGGCGACGATACTCCGTGATATCCGTCCCGGCCTGGGGGCTGTGCAAAAGCGGCATGCCGTTGCGGTCTTCGGCGTCGGGGTTTGAGATCAGTGCGTCCAGCGCAGTCCCCAGGGTGGCACCCAGCGCTTCGTCAAGCGACGCCATAAACCGGCGAGGATCTTCCAGTAGCGGCGCCAGGCCCGTCACCAGATAGGCTTCATTGCCGGTGCTGCATAGCGCGCTGGCGTCCCGCTTGAGTTCCCCCGCGATGACGCGCAGCAAGGCCTGGCGCCGGGCCGGCGCATCGACCACCTCATCGCTTTCCGGTGCCGTGCTGCCGGTAAATCGTTCCACCGTTGCCTGGGGATCGCTCTCCCCCGCGGGCCAGAGCAGGGCTTCCAGCGGGTGGAATCCCAGCGTCAGGTAATAGAAGTCGATGGACTGGTGTTCCTTGCGCAGGTGGGCCGGTGTCAGCGGCACTTCGGAGTAGGCAAGGCCGCTGTGGGGGTAGCCGGGGACCTGGTCAAGGTAGCCGGGCAACTGCCGGTGGGCATCGATGGGGTCCCGGTCATTCTTTTCCTGCGGCATGGCCAGGCCCGCCAGGCGATAGCCGAACGCCAGCGACTGATAGCGGGCGTGCGCCGTTTGCCAGTGCTGCCGTGCCGTTTCCAGCTTGGCGACATCCGGTGCATCGACGAAAGCCTGGCTGGCGCCGGTCAGCGCGGCGGTGGTGTCACAGGTCTGCCGGGCGAGCAGCCGGACCTGTTTCTGGAGTCCGTCGGGGACGCGGGTCGCGTGCTCCATCGGTGCCGACGCTTCCCGCTCGCCAGCCGGCTCCTGCTTGGAGCAGCCGGCGGCCAACAGCAGCGCGCCGAGCAGGCAGGGCAGGGCGCTTTTACCCATCCTTGGCATCATGGATCAGTCTCGCAGCGTGATGATCGGCCAGTCGCGGTCTTTGGCCAGGGCGCCGAGCTTGGGATCGGGGTCCACCGCGACCGGGTGGGCGACCTGCTCCAGCAGTGGCACATCGTTATGGGAGTCGCTGTAGAACCATGCGTCGCCGGCACTGCGGCCCTGAGCGTCGAGCCACTCCGCCAGCCGCGTGACCTTGCCGTCCTGGAAGCTGGGGACGCCGGCCACACCGCCGGTGTAGACGCCGTTGACCATTTCCGGTTCGGTGGCGATCAGGTCGTCCACGCCCAGCAGGTCGGCGATGGGCTGAGTGACGAAGCGGTTGGTGGCGGTGATGATCAGCAGGAAGTGCCCCTGGCGCCGGTGCTTTTCCAGCAGGTCGAAGGCGGCGTCCAGCAGCATCGGCCGCACCCGCGTCTCGACAAACCGCTGACGCAGGGTGTCGAGCGTGTCCAGATCGTGCCGGGTCAGCGGCTCGAGAGAGAACTCCAGGTAGCGCCGGATGTCCAGGTCGCCGTTGAGGTAGTCCTGGTAGAACTGGTCATTGGCCTTTTCGTAGACCGTCGCGTCGACGACGCCCTCATTGACGAGGAAGTCGCCCCAGGCGTGGTCGCTGTCGCCCCGGATCAGGGTGTTGTCGAGATCGAAGATTGCCAGGGTCACTGTTCGCTGTCCTTTCCGAAAACTGAGGCATTCGGGACCCGTCGGTGGCGAGTCCGGGAGGCGGATTCTAGCATGGCCCGCGGCATAGGGTCTGGTTTGCCCGCCGGTACGCTTTCTGCAAGAATGAAGGCAACTTAGGCAAATTGCGGTTTCTCGTTGTCCGTCCGGGCAGGCGCTGTGAGCGGGCAATACAGGGCGCCGCGAGAGGACGAACGAGCCGCTGCTGACAACATTACAGGACAATAAAGTGATCGACTCCGACGGCTTCAGACCCAACGTCGGAATCATTCTGGCCAATGATCGGGGTGAAGTGCTCTGGGCAAGACGGATCGGGCAGGACGCATGGCAGTTTCCCCAGGGCGGGATCAACAGCAACGAAACGCCAGAGGAAGCGCTGTATCGTGAGCTGGGCGAAGAAGTCGGACTGGTGCAGCAGGATGTGGAAATCATCAGCTGCACAAGAGGCTGGCTGAGATACCGTCTACCCCGGCGAATGGTTCGCCATCATTCGCACCCGGTCTGTATCGGGCAAAAACAGAAATGGTTCCTGCTGCGGTTAGTGTCACCCGACGCCCACGTCTGCGTCGACCGGACAGACTCGCCGGAATTCGACGGCTGGGAGTGGGTGAGTTACTGGTACCCGCTCGGTCAGGTCGTTTCCTTCAAGCGGGAGGTTTATCGGCGGGCCCTGCGGGAGCTGGCCCCTCGATTATTCCACAATATGGAGCGCTGGCAGGGAAGGTCGGCGTTCACGGACAGGACGGATTAACTGCGTATGTTGAGCACGCTGCGAACGATCGTTCAGGAAGTCAATGGTGCCCGGGATCTTCAGGAAGCCCTGGATATCATCGTCTCCCGCGTGCAGCATGCCATGAACACGGAAGTCTGCTCGGTGTACCTGCTGGATCCGGATTCCAACCGGTATATCCTGATGGCCACCGAGGGCCTCTACAAGAAGGCGGTGGGACACGTCAGCCTGGCGCATTCCGAGGGGCTGATCGGCCTGGTGGGCTCCCGGGAAGAGCCCATCAACCTGGAAGACGCCACCGCCCACCCGCGCTACCGCTATTTCCCCGAAACCGGTGAAGAACGTTTCCGCTCTTTCCTCGGTGTGCCCATTATCCACCACCGCCGTGTGCTCGGCGTGCTGGTCGTGCAGCAGCGCGAGAGCTCGCGCTGTTTCGACGAGGGCGAGGAAGCCTTCCTGGTCACCATTTCCGCCCAGTTGGCCGGCGTCATCGCTCACAGTGAGGCCACCGGCGCCATCAGCGGGCTGTCGCTGACCGGTCAGGAAGCCCAGGACGTCAGCTTTAAAGGGGTGGCCGGGGCGCCTGGCGTGGCGATCGGCAAGGGCGTGGTGGTCTATCCCCCGGCCGACCTGGACGCGGTGCCGGACAAGACCGTCGAAGACGTCGCCGCCGAGGAGGAGCTGTTCCGCCATGCCGTCAGCGCGGTGCGCGAGGATATCCAGTTGGTGGCGGAGCGCCTGGCGCCGCAGTTGCGACCGGAGGAGCAGGCCCTGTTCGAGGTCTACCTGCGGATGCTGGACGACAACGCGCTGCCCGGAGAGGTCATGCACCGCATTGCGGAAGGCCACTGGGCCCAGGGCGCCCTCAAGCAGGTGGTGCAGCAGTACGTGCGCCACTTCGAGATGATGGGGGATCTCTACCTGCGTGAGCGCGCCGTGGATATCCGCGACCTGGGCCGGCGCCTGCTGTCGCATCTGCAGGAAGGTGGCCCGCAGGATGTGGCCTACCCCGAGCAAACCGTGCTGGTCTCCGACGAGCTGACTCCGGCGATGCTGGGTGAGGTGCCGCGCGGGCAGCTCGTGGGGCTGGTGTCGGTGCGCGGCTCCAGCAACTCCCACGTGGCCATCCTGGCGCGGGCCATGGGGGTGCCCACGGTGATGGGCATGATCGACATGCCGGTCAACCAGTTGGACGGGCGCGACCTGATCGTCGACGGCTTCGAGGGGCAGATCTACGCCTCGCCCTCCGCCGACCTGCGCTCCTTCTACCAGGAAATCTGCGACGAGGAAGCGGCCCTGTTCCGTGGCCTCGAGGAGCTGCGCGACAAACCCTGTGTCACCACCGACGGCGTGCGGGTGTCGCTGCTGGTGAACACCGGCCTGATGACCGACGTGGTGCGCTCGCTCAGCCACGGTGCCGAAGGCATTGGCCTGTACCGTACCGAAGTGCCGTTCATGATCAACGAGCGCTTCCCGTCGGAGCAGGAACAGCGGGAATACTATCGCGAGCAGCTTGAGGCCTTCGCGCCCAATGAAGTCACCATGCGCACCCTGGATATCGGCGGTGACAAGGCGCTGACCTATTTCCCCATCAGCGAAGAGAACCCGTTCCTGGGCTGGCGCGGGATCCGGGTGACCCTGGATCATCCGGAAATCTTCCTGGTGCAGGTGCGCGCGATGCTCAAGGCCAGCGAAGGGCTCAATAACCTGCGCATCATGCTGCCCATGATCAGCAATATTTCCGAGGTGGAGGAGTCCCTGCACCTGATCTATCGCGTCTACCACGAGGTGCGCGAAGAGGGCTACGACATCCAGATGCCCAAGGTAGGGGTGATGATCGAGGTGCCGGCGGCGGTGTACCAGATCCGTGAGCTGTCCAACCGGGTCGATTTCCTGTCCGTGGGCTCCAACGACCTGACCCAGTACCTGCTGGCGGTGGATCGCAACAACCCTCGGGTGGCCTCGCTCTACCATTCGTTCCACCCGGCGGTGCTGCAGGCGCTGTTGCGGATCGTTGACGATGCCCATGCGGTCGGCACGCCGGTGAGTATCTGCGGCGAATTGGCGGGAGACCCCGGCGGTGCCGCACTGTGCATGGCCATGGGCTATGACGCCCTGTCGATGAACGCCGCCAGCCTGCCCAAAGTGAAATCCGTGATCCGCAGCATCGATTCGGCCTGGGCCCGTCAGTTGCTGGAAGACGTGCTGGAGCTGGACTCCCCCCATGTCATCAAGAGCTGCGTTGACCTGGCGCTGCGCAATGCCGGTTTTGGCCGCTACCTTCGGCCCGGGCGGGCGTTGCCCGAGGCGGCGGCACTCAGTCAGGTCCGGCAGTCGCGAGGGGCCTGATTGGCTGCCCGACTAGGGTGTTTACTCTAGGCGAGACTGTTAGCTTGGACGCATCCTGATCCAACAGGCGGCAGCACGGTTCCTGTCGCCCTGCAACGCGCGGAGTTCTATGGTGGCCACTCAGACAGACATCAAACGGAAACTTCGCATCGGCCTGGCCCTTGGCGGCGGCGGTCCGCTGGGGGGCATTTATGAGATTGGTGCATTGCGGGCGCTGGATGAAGCCCTCGACGGCATCAACTTCAACGATCTGGATGTCTACGTCGGGGTGAATGCCGGCTCGTTCGTGTCCGCCAATCTCGCCAACCAGATGACCACCGCCCAGCTGTGCCGGATTTTCGTGAAGAACGAGTCGGAGGTGCACCCCTTCCATCCGGAGGTTTTCTATCGGCCGGCGTTCCGGGAAATCGGCAACCGCCTGCTGGCGGTGCCCGGGCTGGTGGCCAGCGCCCTGGGCCGTTTCGTGCGTAACCCCTATGACCAGAGTTTTCTGGAGGCCATGACCATCCTGGCTCAGGCGGCACCGGCCGGGCTGTTTGACAACGAAGGGCTGCACGATTACCTGGCCCGCGCCTTCAGCATGCTCGGGCGGACCAATGATTTCCGCCAGCTGCGGCGCAGTCTCTATATTGTCGCGGCGGATGTGGAAAGTACCGAAGCGGTGTGTTTCGGCGCGCCGGGCTTCGACCACGTGCCGATTTCCCGGGCCATCCAGGCCAGCACCGCGTCGCCGGGTCTCTACGTGCCGGTTCAGATCGACGGCCGCTATTACGTGGATGGCACTCTGCGCAAGGGGCTGCACGCCTCGGTGGCGTTCGAGGACGGTGCGGATCTGGTGCTGGCGATCAATCCCCAGGTGCCCATCGACGCCAGCGCGGCGGTGCGGGCGGGTACCATGCAGCCCGGCGTGTTGACCCGCTCGGGCATGCCCAACGTGCTGGCGCAGACGTTCCGCACCATGGTGTATTCGCGAATGCAGTCCGGCATTGCCCAGTACGCCCGGGAATACCCGGACAAGGACATCCTGCTGTTCGAGCCCACCCGGGACGACGCTAAACTGTTCTTCTCCAACGTGTTCAGCTTCCAGTCCCGGCGGATGGTGTGCGAGCACGCCTACCAGATGACCCGGCGTGATCTGTTGGCCCGTGCGGACCAGATCGAGTCGGTTCTCGCGCCCTATGGCATCGAGCTGCGCCGTGATCGCCTGGAAGACGATCAGCGCACCATCAGTACCAGTCTCTATGGGGAGTTGCTGCCGGTGTACGTGGCGAAGAAGAACCGACGTTCCGCCCGGGATCGGTTGTCCTCGGGGCTGGATAACGTCAGCGATATCCTGCAGAAGGCGCTGTAAGGATCAGGGCGTCCAGCCCGAGACGTTGGCCGGGTCGCGGGAGCCACCTTCCCGCTCCAGCCGGTCGAGATAGTCCTGCCAGAAGCGGGCTTTCTGTTCGCCCAGCTCCTCCAGATAAGCCCAACTGAACAGGCCCGAGTCGTGGCCGTCGTCGAAGCTCAGCTTGAGCGCGTAGTTGCCCACCATCTCGGCGCCGGTGACCAGCACGTTCCGCTTGCCGGTCTGCAGGGTGCCCGGCCCTGCGCCGTGGCCCCGCACTTCGGCCGACGGGGAGTACACCCGCAACAGCTCAAACGGGAGCTCATGAACGTCGCCGTTGGCGTAGCTGAGCTGGAGGATGCGGCTCTGACGGCGGATCCGGATGTCGGTGGGGCGAGGGGTGGAGGTGGTCATAAGGTCTCCAGTGGCCCGTGAAAGGGCCGGGGCGCGACTGACGTCTCGCCCCGGCGAGGCCGTTACAGGATATAGCGGCTCAGGTCTTCGTCTTCGGACAGGTCGCCGAGCTTTTCGTCCACGTAGGCGGCGGTCACCTCAAAGTCGCCGGTCACGCCGTCGCCGGCATCGAAGGAAACGCTTTCCAGCAGGCGCTCCAGTACGGTGTGCAGACGGCGGGCGCCGATGTTCTCGGTGCTCTCGTTGACCTTCCAGGAGACCTGGGCCAGGCGCTCGATGGCGTCTTCGGTGAAGTTCAGCTTGAGGCCTTCTGTTTCCATCAGGGCCTCGTACTGCTGCACCAGGGAGGCATCCGGTTCGGTCAGGATGCGCTTGAAGTCTTCCGGCGTCAGGGCCTGCAGCTCCACGCGGATGGGCAGGCGGCCCTGCAGCTCCGGGATCAGGTCCGACGGTTTGGACAGGTGGAAGGCGCCGGAGGCGATGAACAGGATGTGGTCGGTGCGCACCATGCCGAACTTGGTGCTCACGGTGCTGCCCTCGATCAGCGGCAGCAGGTCGCGCTGCACGCCCTCGCGGGACACGTCCGCGGAACCGGTTTCCGAGCGCTTGGCCACCTTGTCAATCTCGTCGACGAAGACGATGCCGTTCTGCTCGACCACTTCGATGGCTTTCTGCTTGATCTCTTCCTCGTTCACCAGCTTGGCCGCTTCTTCCTCGCGGACCCGGACCAGTGCATCGGCGACCTTGATCTTGCGGGTCTTCTTGCGGTCCTTGGACATGTTGGAAAACATGTTCTGCAACTGGTTGGTCATCTCCTCCATACCCGGAGGCGCCATGATTTCCACGCCCGCGCCGCTGTTCTGCAGCTCGATTTCGATCTCTTTGTCGTCCAACTGGCCTTCGCGCAGCTTCTTGCGGAACAGCTGGCGGGTGGAAGAGTCTTCAGAGCGCTGGCTGTTCTCCTCGAAACTGCGAGCCGGCGGCAGCAGGGCGTCGAGGATGCGCTCCTCGGCGGCGTCCATGGCGCGGTGCTCGTTACGCTTGATCTCTTTCTCGCGCAGCATTTTGACCGCCATGTCCGCCAGGTCGCGAACGATGGATTCCACGTCGCGGCCCACATAGCCCACTTCGGTGAACTTGGTGGCTTCCACCTTGATGAACGGCGCGTCGGCCAGCTTGGCCAGGCGGCGGGCGATTTCGGTCTTGCCCACACCGGTGGGACCGATCATCAGGATGTTCTTGGGCGTGATTTCGTCACGCAGGGCCGGTTCCAGCTGCATGCGGCGCCAGCGGTTGCGCAGGGCCACGGCGACGGCCCGCTTGGCCTCTTCCTGGCCGACAATGTGTTTGTTGAGTTCGTGTACGATTTCGCGTGGGGTCATTCCAGACATGGGAACTCCAATCAGTCTTTGCCGGACAGCACTTCGAGGGTGCGGTTGTGGTTGGTGTAGATGCAGATGTCGGCCGCGATATCCAGGCCCTTCTCCACGATGTCTTCGGCGTTCAGTTCGGTATTTTCCAGCAAGGCCCGGGCTGCGGACTGGGCAAACGGGCCCCCGCTGCCGATGGCGATCAGGCCTTGTTCCGGTTCGATCACGTCGCCATTGCCGGTGATGATCAGCGAGGCGGTTTCGTCGGCCACGGCGAGCAGGGCTTCGAGTCGTCGCAGTGCCCGGTCCGTGCGCCAGTCCTTGGCCAGTTCCACCGCCGCCCGGGTCAGGTTGCCCTGGTGTTTTTCCAGCTGCGCCTCGAAGCGTTCGAACAGGGTAAAGGCATCCGCCGTACCGCCGGCAAAACCGGCCAGCACCTTGTTGTTGTACAGGCGCCGGACCTTCCGGGCATTGCCCTTCATGACGGTGTTGCCGAGGGAAACCTGGCCATCGCCGCCCATGGCAACTTCATCACCACGGCGAACGGAAAGAATCGTTGTCATACCTGCTCCAAATACGGGTGAGCTCGTTGGGGAAATCAGATTGTCTTAGATATGGCAGTGAAGGCGCCGATTTCAAGGGTTTGGCCCGATCGGGCCCGGGTGACATTTTGGCAATGCGAGCGGAGGCGGGGAGAGGGCGGAAAAGCCGTGCCGGGGTTGCCCGGCACGGTGTCGGCTGGTCAGCCTTCTTTCGGGACTTTGCGCACCAGGGGCTCGATGTTGATGCTGACGAGCTTGTCGACGGCGCTGTTCATCTTGCTGCGGTTCTCGAAGGGGCCGACGTTCACCCGGTACCAGATGCTGCCGCTGTCCAGGTGCACTTCTTCGATGCTGGCGTGCAGGCCCTGGAAGGCGATCTGGGCGCGTTGGCGTTCGGCGTCTTTCTCGCCACGGAAAGAGCCGGTCTGGACCAGATAGCGGTATTTGCGCTCAGCCGGGGCGGGGCCGGGATCGTAGGCTTCCACCTTGGGCGGCACCACTTCGGATTCCGGCAGCATTTCGTAGAACTCGAATGACTGCTTCTGCTCCGTTGTGCCGCTCCCGGGCTTGGCCGATTCCGGCTGGGCCGGTTTCGGGGCGGGTTGGGCCGCTTCACTCTGCGCGGCCTGCTGAGCCGGCGTTGGCAGCGAGTTCAGGTAGGCGATAAAGCCGATGAAGCCGCCCACCAGCGCCAGGGACAGAATCCAGCGCAGGGACAGGCCGCCGGACTGCTTGGGCGGTGCGCTCTTGCGCTTGGCCGGGGCCCGCTTGGCGGGTTTGGCCTTTTTGCCGCTGCTGGGGGTGGACGTCGCCGCCCCGCCGGAGCGGGACTTCTTGGCGTAATCACGGGACATCGATGGGCCTCGCGCTCAGTCTGCTCTGCGGTTACATCTCTTCCGGGGCGCTGACACCGATCAGGTCCAGGCCGTTGACCAGAACCTGCTTGACCGCCAGGCACAGGGCCACGCGGGCGTCGCGAATCGCGGTGTCTTCCACCAGAACCTTGTGCGCGTTGTAGTAGGTGTGGAACTGGCCGGCCAGGTCGCGCAGGTAGTGCGTCAGGTGATGCGGCTCACGCTGCACGGCGGCGTTGGCGATCAACTCCGGATACTGGGCCAGGCGGTTGGCCAGGTCGCGCTCTTCCTCCAGGGTGAGCCCGTCCAGGTTGCCGGCCAGGGCCAGCGGGTCCGGCGTGACGCCTTCGGCGGCCAGTTTGCGCAGCACGCTGCAGATCCGCGCATGGGCATACTGGATGTAGTAGACCGGGTTTTCATTGGTCTGGGAGCGCGCCAGGTCGATATCGAAGGTCAATTGCGAATCGACGCGCCGCGCGGCCAGGAAGAAACGGGTGGCATCACGGCCCACTTCGTCGATCAGGTCGCGCAGGGTGACGTAGCTGCCGGCGCGCTTGGACAGTTTCACTTCAACGCCGGAGCGGGTGACCAGCACCATCTGGTGCAGCACATAGTCCGGCCAGCCTTCGGGGATCCCTTTCTGCAGGGCCTGCAGGCCGGCCCGCACCCGGGTCACGGTGGAGTGGTGGTCGGCGCCCTGTTCGTTGATCACGGTGGTGAAGCCGCGCTGCCATTTGTCCAGGTGATAGGCCACGTCCGGCAGGAAGTAGGTGTAGCCACCCTCGGACTTGCGCATCACCCGGTCCTTGTCGTCGCCGAACTCGGTGGTGCGCAGCCAGGTGGCGCCGTCCTGCTCGTAGGTGAAACCGTTGTCGGTCAGCGCCTTGACCGTCGCCTCGACCTTGCCTTCCGTGTACAGGGAGGATTCCAGGAAGAAGACGTCGAAAGCCACGCCGAAGGCTTTCAGGTCCAGGTCCTGCTCGTGGCGCAGGTAGGCGACGGCGAACGCCTTGATGGCGTCCAGGTCGTCGGCGTCCGCCTTGGCGGTGACTTCGCGGTCGTCGGCGGTGACGGTATCGCCGGCCAGGTAGGCCTTGGCCACGTCGACGATGTAATCACCGCGGTAACCGTCGGCGGGCCAGCCGTCGTCTTCCGGCGTCATGCCCTTGGTGCGGGCCTGGACGGACAGCGCCAGGTTGTCGATCTGGGCGCCGGCGTCGTTGTAGTAGAACTCGCGGGAGACGTTATAGCCGTTGGCCTCCAGCAGCCGCGCCAGGCAGTCGCCAATGGCGGCACCACGGCCGTGGCCCACGTGTAGCGGCCCGGTTGGGTTGGCGGAGACGAACTCGATCTGCACCGATTCGCCCTGGCCACTGTCGTTGCGACCATACTGCGCGCCGGCCTCGATGATGGTGCGTACCACGTCGAAGCTGCTGGCGTCACTCATGAAGAAGTTGATGAACCCGGGCCCGGCGATGTCCACCTTGGTGACGGCGGCGCTTTCCGGCAGGCGCTCGATCAGGGCTTCCGCCAGCTGTCGCGGCGGTTTTCCAGCGGCCTTTGCGGTGGCCAGGGCGACGTTGGTGGCGAAGTCACCGTGGGCCTTGTCGCGGGTGTTGTCGACATTGGGCGTAAAGGTCTGGTCCTCGGGCAGAATGCCGTCGGCCTGGAGCGCCGAAATGGCGGCTTCGAGTAGCTGGGTTACCGTATCTTTCATGCTGGCAGATGACTCTGTCGGATCGGAGCATTGATGGGCGCACGCGCCCGACTTTTCGGGGATCGCGTATTATCGCGGAAAGCCCCCCCTTTCTCAATGCGGCATACCGTTACCCGGTTTCCAGCGGGTCCACGTCCACCTGCCACTTGAGCGATGCCGGTTGTTTCTCGGCCTCCAGCGTCATGCACAGTTGCGACAGGGCCTGTTGCAGGGGCGCCTTGCGCTCGCTGAGCAGGATCAGTTGGGCCCGGTGGCGGTCGGCGCGGCGGGCGATGACGGCCGGCAGTGGCCCCCAGACCTCCAGGGTGTCGGCCGGTAGTCGCGCCTTGGCGTTGTCGAGCAGCGCCAGGCTCTGCTCCATGGTGGGCGCCTCGGCCCGCAGCAGGGCCATGGCGCGGTAGGGGGGCATCTGCACGCTGGCCCGCTCGGCCAGGATGTGGTCCGCCATGGCGAGGTAGTCGCCGCCGCACAACTGGTTCAGCAGCGGGTGCTCGCTGTGGCAGGTCTGGATCAGGACGGAGCCGGGAATGCGCCCGCGCCCGGCGCGCCCGCTCACCTGCAACAGGGTCTGGACCAACTGCTCCGGGGCGCGGAAGTCGACGCTGAAGAGCCCGCCGTCGGCGTTGACCACCACCACCAGGGAGACGTTGGGGAAATCGTGCCCCTTGGCCAGCATCTGGGTGCCCACCAGGATGCAGGGCTCGCCGCTGTTCACGGTTTCGAGGATGCGGTCGATGCTGCCCCGGGTGCGGGTGCTGTCCCGGTCGACGCGAATCACCGGGGTGTCCGGGAAGCTGGCCTGTAGCACGTCCTCGGTGCGCTCGGTGCCCTGGCCGATGGGCTTGTAGGCCTCGCTTTGGCATTCCGGGCAGGTGTCGGGCGCGGCGGTCTGGAAATCGCAGTGGTGGCAGCGCAGGGCGCGGTCGCGGCGATGATAGGTGAGCTTGGAGTCGCAGCGTGGGCATTCGCTGAGGTGGCCGCAATCAAAGCACATCATGACCGGGGCGAAGCCGCGCCGGTTCACGTACACCAGCACCTGCTCGCCGCGTTCGATCCGTTCGCCGATAGTCTGCAGCGCTCGGGGCGACAGGCCGCCCTCCAGCGGGCGGCTGCGGATGTCGAGCAGTCGCATGGCCGGAGGTCGGGCGTCGCCGACCCGTTCCTCGAGCTTGACCAGTCGGTATTTGCCGGACTGGGCGTTGTGGTAGCTCTCGATCGAAGGCGTGGCCGAGCCGAGGATCACCGGGCAGTCGTTGCGGTGGGCCCGCAGCACCGCCAGGTCCCGGCCCGAATAGCGAAAGCCTTCGCCCTGTTTGAACGAGGTGTCGTGTTCCTCGTCGACGACGACGGCGCCCAGATCTGTAAAGGGCAGCGTCACCGCGGAGCGTGTGCCGATGACGATGACCGGCTCGCCGCGGCGGATGCGCAGCCAGGTTTTCAGACGCTCGCCGTCGTTCAGGGCCGAGTGCCAGACCGCGATGCGTGCGCCGAAGTAGCGGGTGAAACGGCGCACGGTCTGCGGTGTCAGGTTGATTTCCGGTACCAGCACCAGCGCCTGGCGGTCTTTCGGCAGGTACGCCTGTAAATAATGAAGATAGAGTTCGGTCTTGCCGCTGCCCGTGATGCCGTAGAGCAGGGTGGCGTTGAAGCCGTCGCCGGCACGGGGCAGTTGGTCGAAGGCGGTCTGTTGCGCTGGCGTCAGGTCCGGCAGCGTGTCCAGGTTCCCGTCGTCCGTACGCTGTGTGCCGGGGGAGGCCGCTTCGATCAGCCCGCGTTCGGCGAGCCCCTTGATCTGGGCGCTGGTAAAGCCAGCGTCGCGGATGCTGCGTTCACTGGCCGATGTGGGTTGGTGCCGCAGCCATTCCAGCAGTTCCTTCTGCCGCCGGGCCTGGGTCGGCAGGTCGCCGGCATCCGCCGAAGGAGGCGCTTGCCAGGCTTTTCCCTGGGGAATCTCGGCCGGCCGGCCGCGGCGCAACGCCGGTGGCAGGCCCATGAACAGGCACTCACCCAGTGGATGCTGGTAGTAGGCGGCGGCCCATTCCAGCAACTGGCGGGTTTCCTCCGGCAGGACGGGCCAGTCTTCCAGGACCTGCGCTATCGGCTTCAGCGCAATATGGGCCGGCGGTTCGACGCCGGTTTCCACGACAATGCCGACCAGGCTCTGACGCCCGAAGGGTACCCGGACCCGTTGTCCGGGGGTTACGGTCATGCCGTCCGGGACAAGATAGTCGAATAGCCGGCGCAGGGGGCGCGACAGCGCAATGCGTGCCGTTTGGCTCACAGAGACTCCATGCAGTTGGTCCTGAATTCGGGGATCAGTGGCGCAGTATAGGGGAAGCTTGCTACAGCCTCATCTATTGCGAAACGGTGCAGTTCTGCTATAGTTCGCCGTCTGATTTTGGCAGGAGCCCTCCTGTCAAGGCGTTTACTTTACAATGCGGTGCCTGGCAAAAGATCAGGTGGCGGCATGACCTAGCGAGGTTTTTCTCATGAGAGAAGGTATCCACCCCAAGTACGAAGACATCACCGCGACCTGCAGCTGCGGTAATGTCATCAAGACCCGTTCCACCATCGGTCGTGACATGCAGCTGGACGTTTGCTCCCAGTGTCACCCGTTCTTCACCGGTAAGCAGAAGGTGATGGACACCGCGGGTCGTATCGACCGTTTCCAGAAGCGTTTCGGCGGCCGTATCAAGAAAGGCAGCTGATCCGTTCATTGCAGCCGGTCTCCTCAGGGTGGTCGGTCACTGCGAAAAAGGCGCCTTCGGGCGCCTTTTTTTGTGCCTGGCTGTTTTTTTGTTCCACGCTATTCAAGCGACTTCGAGCTGTTCAGTAATTGTTCAGGAGCCCTTGTTTGCTCTGGGTAGGCGAGCCATAATGTCGCGCTCCCGTCAGCGCTGGCGGGGCTAAAATAAAGCGAGAATAAAGTCGAAGTTTCTGCCGTGCGATGCGGCGGTATAATGGAAAAAACCTTATAAAGCAGGTTACGTCTTCGACGGCAATAACGTATCTCCACTCTTTTAAACGTGACAAACGGAACAGTGGCAATGTCTCAAGATCTGAAAACAGCGGCCCTCGATTATCACGCCAACCCGCGCCCCGGTAAGCTGAGCGTCGAAATCACCAAGCCGACCCGGACATCCCGCGATCTCTCCCTGGCCTACAGCCCGGGCGTGGCTGAGCCGGTTCGCGAGATTGCGAAGGACCCCGAGAACGCCTACAAGTACACCGCCAAGGGCAACCTGGTGGCGGTCATCTCCGACGGTTCCGCCATTCTGGGGCTGGGCAACCTCGGGCCTCTGGCGAGCAAGCCGGTCATGGAAGGCAAGGGCGTCCTGTTCAAGCGTTTTGCCGGCATCGACGTGTTCGATATCGAGGTGGATTCCGAGAGCCCGCAAGCGTTCATCGAAACCGTTGCCCGCATCGCGGATACCTTTGGTGGCATCAACCTGGAAGACATCAAGGCGCCGGAATGCTTCGAGATTGAGCGTGCCCTGAAAGAGCAGTGCAACGTGCCGATCTTCCACGACGACCAGCACGGCACCGCGATCGTCACCGCCGCCGGCATGCTCAATGCGCTGGAGCTGCAGGGCAAGACGCCGGAAGAGGCCAAGGTGGTCTGCCTGGGCGCCGGTGCGGCGGCCATTGCCTGCATGAAGCTGCTGATCAGCTGCGGCATCCGTTCCGAGAATATCTTCATGCTGGACCGCAAAGGTGTCATCCACGCCGGTCGCGACGACCTCAACCAGTACAAGGCGATGTTCGCCAACGAGACCGACAGACGCACCCTGGATGACGCTATCGATGGCGCCGACGTGTTTCTGGGTGTCTCCGGTCCGGATCTGCTCAGCGCCGAGCAGCTCAAGAAGATGGCGCCCAACCCGATCGTGTTTGCCTGTTCCAACCCGGATCCCGAGATCAGCCCGGAAGTCGCCCTGGCGACCCGTGATGACCTGATCATGGCCACCGGCCGCTCGGACTACCCGAACCAGGTCAACAATGTGCTTGGCTTCCCGTTCATTTTCCGGGGCGCGCTGGACGTTCGTGCCACCGCCATCAACGAGGAAATGAAGGTGGCGGCGGTTCATGCCATCCAGAAACTGGCCAAGGAGCCGGTGCCGGCGGAGATCTGCGAGGCTTACGGCGTGGACAGCTTCGAGTTCGGCAAGGAGTACATCATTCCCAAGCCGATGGATGTGCGTCTGCTGGAGTTCGTTCCGGCGGCGGTAGCCCAGGCAGCGGTAGACTCGGGTGTGGCGCGTCACGCCTACCCGGCCCATTACCCGCTGAAGTCTCTGGACGACATCAAGTAAGGCTGCCGGTAGCCACAAAAAACCCGCCAGATCGCTGGCGGGTTTTTTTATGCCCGGAGTTTCGCTTCCCTAAGTCAGAACAGCTCCTGGGGCAGGACCGTATCGCCGTTGGCGTCGTTGCGAATGGTTTCGCTGGCCTGCTGCTCGGGGACGTTCTCTTCCCGGAACAGTTCGAATACCGCGTTCGTGTTGCCTGGCGCGGCGCGTTCACCGGTTTCCGGATCAATCTTGACCGTCACGATGCCGTTCGGGCGGGGCATGAACTCCGATGGTGTGTCCTTGAGCGCGACTTTCATGTAGTCGAGCCACACGGGCAGGGCGGCGACGGCGCCGTATTCACCGCGCCCCATGGGTTCCGGCGTGTCGAAACCGACGTAGGCGGTGGTCGCGATGCGGTGGTTGAAGCCGGAGAACCAGGCGTCGCGCTGCTCGTTGGTGGTGCCGGTCTTGCCAGCGATGTCGTCCCGGTTCAGGGCCAGGGCGCGCCGGCCGGTGCCGCGTTTGATAACGTCGCGCAGGATCGAATGCATGATGTACACCGCCCGCTGGTCAGCCAGGCGCGGTGCGGTGCGTATGGCGGGAAAACCTACTTCCGGCGTGGGCGACTGGTCGGCGATCTCGGCGCAGTTGTCGTCACACTGGATGACGCTGGGTGCGGCGTAGACGATGTGGCCCCGGCTGTCTTCGATCCGGTCGATCAGGTAGGGGGCAACGTCATAGCCGCCGTTGGCGATGACCGCGAATCCGCGGGCGACGTCCATGGGCGAGAAGGTCCCGCTGCCCAGCGCCAGGGTCAGGTCGTGGGGCAGGTTGGACGTGTCGAATTTCAACTGGTTGAGGTAGTCGATGGTGTAGTCGATGCCGATCGAGCGCAGCAGACGGATCGAGACCAGGTTGCGCGACTGGTACAGCGCCTTGCGCAGGCGCGTGGGGCCTGCAAAGCGGCTGCCGGAGTTTTCCGGGCGCCAGGAGGTGTCCATGTTGGTGTCGTTGAGGACGATGGGCGCGTCATTGATGACCGTCGCGGCGGTCTTGCCTTTCTCCAGGGCGGCCAGGTACAGGAACGGCTTGAAGTTGGAGCCGGGCTGGCGGCGCGCCTGGATGGCCCGGTTGTACTTGGACTCCTGGTAGCTGTAACCGCCGGACAGGGCCAGAATGCCTCCGTTCTGGGCGTCCAGGGAAATCAGCGCGCCCTGGACGTCGGGCAGCTGCGACAGGGCTACTTTCGGAGTGGGCGGCGCGGAGGTCTCGCCGTCATCGCCTGATGGGTTGGCGTCGCTGTCGCCGGACGGTGCTGGGTTGATGGTCTTGGCGTAGACGATGTCGCCCACCTTGAGGACGTCGGCGGGTTTCTTCGGTGCCGGACCGCGTCGGTCCTGATTGCGGTACTCGCGGGCCCAGGTCATGGTGTCGAACGGCATGTCCGTCTGCCCCAGCGACTGAGCGTAGACTGTTGCGGAATCATCATCCAGGGCGGTGACCACTACCGGCTGCAGGGCATCGTAGGATGGGTAGTTGCCCAGGAGTTTGTCGAACTCGCCACTCTCCAGCGTGTCCTCGTCGGCGGTGCCAAGCGGGCCACGATAGCCGTGGCGGTGGTCGAAGCTTTCCAGGCCGGCCTGCAGGGCATTGCTGGCGGCGGCCTGCTTGTCGCTGTCGATGGTCAGGTAAACCTTGTAGCCATCGGTGTAGGCGTCATCGCCGAAGCGGCGGACCATCTCCGAGCGCGCCATCTCGGCCACGTAGTCGGCTTTGAGTTCGGTTTCAGCGCCATGGTAGCTGGCGGTCACAGGGGTGTCGGTGGCCTGACTGTACTCCGTATCGGAGATGAAGCCCAGTTCGTGCATGCGCTGGAGGATCCAGTTGCGCCGGATCAGGGCGCGTTCCGGATTGGCCAGCGGATTGTAGGCGGAGGGCGCCTTGGGCAGACCGGCCAGCATGGCCATCTGTGCCACTTCCAACTGATCGACCGGCTTGCCGTAATACACGTTGGAGGCGGCCTGGATGCCGTATGCCCGATTCCCGAGATATATCTTGTTCAGATACAGTTCCAGGATCTGCTGTTTGGAAAGTTCACGTTCTATCTGAAGGGCAAGCAATATCTCATTGAACTTTCGAATAAACGTCCGATCACGTGTCAAAAAGTAATTTTTTGCAACCTGCATCGTGATGGTACTGCCCCCCGAACGGATCGATCCGGTGGTCACCAGTTCCACGGCAGCCCGCACCAGGCCTTTGATGTCGACTCCGGCGTGCTCGTAGAATCGCGAATCTTCGGCCGCCAGGAAGGCATGTAACTGAGTTTTAGGGATCTGTTCGATTGTGATCGGGGCCCTTCTCTTTTCACCGAATTCTGCTATTAATCTGTGGTCGCTTGAATAGACCCGAAGCGGTGTCTGGAGTCGGATGTCGACCAACTGGTCCACAGACGGTAATCCCGGCCTCAAATAAAGGTAGAAGCTGGAAAGCAGCATGGCGCCTATGGAAAGACCCAGTAAAAACAGCCATGTGGTGACGCGAGTAAAGCGGATCATTCGGGACATTTTTTCTGACAACTGTAGGATATAGGTCTATCATCTGAGAAATTGCTTTAGAAGGATAAGGCATCCTCAAAGTTCAACATGCCTTTCTTCTAATCACGAAGAAAGAGCATTGTAGACGCAAAGCAAAACAAATTCTCTCTGAATAAAAAATACGTAACCGGGTGCATTAAACCAGGTATAGGGTGAGCGCGTGTTCGGATTGTTCGGTAAGAAGTCCAGTGCCGTACTGGGCATCGACATCAGTTCTAGCTCGGTCAAGCTTCTGGAGCTCTCCAGACTGAGTGGCGAGCGGTATAAGGTAGAAAGCTATGCGGTTGAACCGCTGCCTGCCAATGCTGTTGTCGAAAAAAATATCACGGATGTGGAAGCTGTCGGCGACGCCATAAGGAAAGTGGTGAGCAAGGCCCGGACCGGGGGCAAGCAGGCAGCAGTGGCCGTATCGGGTTCGGCGGTGATCACCAAGGTGATCCAGATGACCGGCGGCCTGAACGAGTTTGAAATGGAAGACCAGATCGCACTGGAAGCGGATCAGTACGTTCCCTATCCCCTCGATGAAGTCGCTATCGACTTTGAGGTCCAGGGGCCTTCCGAAACCAACCCCGATCAGGTGGACGTCCTGCTTGCGGCCTGCCGCAAGGAGAACGTCGACATCCGCGAGGATGCGCTGTCCATTGCCGGACTGTCCGCCAAGGTCGTGGACGTGGAAGCCTACTCCCTCGAGCGGGCCTACACGCTCATCGAGTCGCAGTTGGACGCCCAGGGTGAAGAGCTGGTTGTCGCCATTGTCGACGTGGGTGCGACCATGACCACCCTGAGCGTGCTGGCCGATGGCAAGACGGTCTACACCCGCGAACAGATCTTCGGTGGCAAGCAGCTCACCGAGGAAATCCAGCGCCGCTACGGTCTGTCCCTGGAAGAGGCCGGCTTGGCCAAGAAACAGGGCGGCCTGCCGGATGACTATGAGTCCGAAGTCCTCTCGCCGTTCCGCGAGGCTGTCGTCCAGCAGGTCGCGCGGGCGCTCCAGTTCTTCTTCGGCGCAAGCCAGTACAACGCCGTGGACTATGTCGTCCTTGCCGGTGGTACCGCGTCTATCCAGGGGCTGACTGAAATGGTCGAGGAAAAGACCGCGACCGCCACGCTGGTGGCCAACCCCTTCGCCGATATGGCCGTGGGGTCCCGGGTAAACGCATCGGCTCTGAGCAATGACGCGCCGTCGTTGATGATTGCCTGTGGTCTGGCGATGAGGAGTTTTGACTGATGGCGAAGATTAACCTCAGACCCTGGCGGGAAGAACTACGGGCGGAGAAGCAGCAGCAATTTGTGGTGATGCTGGTGGGTGCCGTGATCGTAGCGGCGGGCCTTGGATTCCTGTGGAAGACTCAGGTCGATAACCAGATCAACTACCAGGAATCGCGTAACGCCTACATCAAGAATGCCACCAAGGAGCTGGATTCCCAGATCAAGGAAATCGAGAATCTGCGTCGCCAGCGCGACGAGCTGATCGCCCGCATGAAGGTCATCCAGGATCTGCAGGGCAAGCGCCCGGTGATCGTTCGGGTCTTCGACGAGCTGGTCAAGACGCTGCCGGATGGGTTGTTCTATACGGATCTCAAGAAAGCCGGGGACACCGTTGCCATCGTCGGTATGGCGGAATCCAACAGCCGGATTTCCAGCCTGATGCGTCAATTCGACGAGTCCGAGTGGTTTGCCAATCCCAACCTGACCAACGTGTCAGCGGCCGACAGCCGTCGTGCCGGGTACAGCCAGTTTAACCTGTCGGTCCAGCAGAAGACGCCGGAGCCCGAGGAGGAGGATAAGTAATGAGCCTCGCGGACTCACTGAAAAGCCTGAACGAATTCGACATCAACGATCTGGATGTCAACAACGCCGGCATCTGGCCGATGCCGGTGAAGATTATTGTGGCCCTGCTGCTGTTCGGCCTGATTCTCGGCGGCGGCTACTGGTTCTTCATCAAGGATCAGTACGCCCAGTTGGATCGGGTGGAGAAACAGGAGGTCGAGCTCAAAGGTGATTACGAGCAAAAGGCCTACAAGGTGGCCAATCTGCCGGTGTTCAAGAAACAGATGGCGGAAATGGAGGAAACCTTCGGCGCGCTCGTTAAACAGCTGCCCAGCGACACCGAAGTGCCGGGTTTGCTCGAAGATATTACCAACACGGCGCGGGGCAGTGGTCTCGAGCTCCAGGAGATCAAACTGCAGCCGGAGCAGCAGCGCGATTTCTACATCGAGCTGCCGATCAATATCCAGGTTCGCGGGACCTATCACGAGCTGGCGTCGTTCGTCAGCAGCATTGCAGGGCTGCCTCGTATCGTGACCCTGCACGACTTTACGATCAAACCGACAGGTGGTGAGGGGGATCTGCTGAACATGCAGGTTCAGGCCCGTACCTACCGTTACCGGGCTGGGGAGTGAGCATGATGAAACAGCATGCATGGAAAGCCTGGACCTGTGTCTGTATGGCGTCGTTACTCTCGGCCTGTTCGCAGAGCAGCGGCTTTTCCGATCTGGACCAGTTCATGGCTGAGGCTCGTGCAAAGCCGCGGGGCCACGTCGAACCGTTGCCGGAATTCAAGGCATACGAAGCGTTTACCTATTCGGCATCGGATCGTCGTGCGCCTTTCGAGGTGCCGATCGAAGTGCAGCTGACCATGGTGGATGATCAGCCGCAGAGCAACATCGAGCCGGACCTGGATCGGCCCAAGGAGGTTCTCGAGAGCTTCCAGCTGACCGATCTGAACATGGTGGGCACGCTCAAGCGGGCCGACGGCGGTAACGGTGGGTTGTACGCGCTGATCAAGGACAACACGGGTGGTATCCATCGGGTTCACAAGGGAAATCACATGGGACAGAACTACGGTCGCGTCATCGGCGTCAATGAGACGCGCCTAGAGCTTGTGGAAATTGTTCCCAACGGCCGTGGCGGTTGGGTAGAGCGTCCCCGAACCCTATCGCTGGATGAGGGCTAAGGAGCGGCAGAATGAACAAACAAAGAACAGGTTGTAAGCAAAACAGGTTGGGGTCGAGGCTAACGATGTTCAGAAAAATTGTAATGATGTTCGGCATGGCAGCGCTCGGCATGGCGTCCGGGTTGGCCCATGCCGTCAGCCTGAATGATGTCGAGTTCACTTCCCTGCCCGGAGAGGGGACGGAAGTGGTGCTGAAATTCGATGGCACACCGCCCCAGCCGACGGGTTACACCATCGAGCGTCCGGCGCGGATCGCGATAGACCTGAAAGGGGCCAGCAGCGCGCTGGAATCGCGTAGTCTCTCGCTGGGCAGCGGCAACGCGCAGAGCATGACGGTGGTTGAAACCAAGGATCGAACGCGCCTGATCTTCAACCTGGTGGAACTGGTTCCCTACAGCACCGACGTTGAAGGCGACGCGATTGTCATGAAGATCGGTGGCGAGTCGGGCTCCGGCAGCGCCGCCTCTGCAGCGACCGCGGCGGCCTCGACGTCCAGCGCGTCTTCATCATCATCGCGCGCGATCAAGGGCGATGCGATCTCCAACGTCGACTTCCGTCGCGGAGCCGATGGCGAAGGTCGTGTCGTGGTGTCACTGAGCAACCCCAAGGTGCCGGTGGACCTGTCCGAGAGCGGCGGCCGTATCCGTCTGGTCATGGACGGTGCCAATGTGCCCGAAGCCCTGCGCCGTCGTCTGGACGTTACTGACTTCGCCACGCCGGTCACCCGCGTGGATACCTTCATGCAGGGCGACAACGCGGTGATCGAGATCCGCCCGGAAGGCAACTACGACTACCTGGCCTACCAGGCCGGCAGCGAGTTCACCGTCGAGGTGGAGCCCCTGACCGAGGAAGAGGCGGAGAGCCGCCGCGAGGATAAATTCCCGTACACCGGTGAAAAGCTGTCCCTGAACTTCCAGGACATCGAAGTGCGCTCCGTCCTGCAGCTGATCGCGGACTTCACCGGCCTCAACCTGGTGGCCAGTGATACGGTGAGCGGCAGCATCACCCTGCGTCTCCAAAATGTGCCCTGGGATCAGGCGCTGGATCTGATTCTCAAGACCAAGGGTCTGGACAAGCGTCAGATCGGCAACGTCCTGCTGGTTGCGCCGGCCGATGAAATTGCCGCCCGCGAGCGTCTCGAACTGGAAACCTCCAAGCAGATTGCCGAGCTGGCCCCGGTGCGTCTGGATATCATCCAGGTGAACTACGCCAAGGCCGCGGACATCGTGGCGCTGATCCAGGCGGACGACGAACTGATTTCCGATCGTGGCTTTGTGTCTTCCGATGCACGTACCAACACCATCAGCGTGCGGGAAACCAGCGAGAAGCTGGAGCAGATCCGTCGACTGATCTCCACCTGGGATGTGCCGGTGCGTCAGGTGCTGATCGAGGCGCGGATTGTACGGGCCCAGACCAACCTGGCGGAAGAGTTCGGTGTTGAGTGGGGCTTCAGCGGTCGTGGTGACGCCAATGGCGGCGACAACAACGCGGTTGTGGGCGGCTCTGGAAGTGGCCTGTCCGGCATTACCGGAGGCGGCGCACTGGATCTGGCCAATAACGACCTGAACGTAAATCTGGGTGTTTCCGATTCCAACGCGTCCTCCATCGCGTTTGGCTACGTGGGTACCGACTTCATGGTCGACCTGGAGCTGTCAGCCTACGCCAGCGACGGCAAGGCCGAGATCGTGTCCCAGCCCAAGGTCGTGACGGCCGATCGCCAGACCGCCAAGATCCTGTCTGGTGAGGAAATCCCGTACGAAGAGGCGTCTTCCAGCGGTGCTACGTCCGTCTCCTTCAAGGAAGCGGTACTGTCTCTGGAGGTGACGCCGCAGATCACGCCGGACGACAAGATCATCATGGATCTGCAGGTCAACCAGGACTCCCGCGGCGAAGAAACCACAGCCGGTCCGGCCATCAACACCAACGAAGTGGCCACGCAGTTGCTGGTGCGCAATGGCGAAACAGTTGTGCTGGGCGGTATCTTCCAGTCTGAGCAGTCGGTGACTATCACCAAGACGCCGTTCCTGGGTGATATTCCCTACCTGGGCGCGCTGTTCCGCAACACCAATACGGTGGACGAGCGCAGCGAACTGCTGGTGTTCATTACACCGAAGATCCTCAAGGGCGACCTGATCGACTGATCGCCCGGGTTGATCCGAGAGCCGTCCCGATGGGGCGGCTTTTTTGTGCCTGAGCGTTTTGTGGGAGCCCGTGGCGCTTGAGTTATCTGTACTCAGTCGCCTGTGCTATGCTCAGCGCCCTGTACCGAATTGAGTGGAACTATGTCGTTGCCAGATCGTATTGTTCTCGTCGGTCCGATGGGTGCGGGGAAAAGCACGATCGGCCGACTACTGGCCAGGGAGCTCGGATACCGCTTTATCGATTCCGATCGTCTGATCGAAGAACGATGCGGTGCCAATATCCCCTGGATCTTCGACGTTGAAGGCGAGAGCGGTTTCCGCAAACGCGAGACCGGCATCCTGGAAGAGCTGTCGCACGAACACGGCGCGGTCATTGCGACGGGAGGCGGTGCCGTGATGCTTGACGAGAACCACGGCCACCTGTGCCGGGACGCCGTCGTGGTTTACCTGAAAACCTCCGTAGACCAGCAATACGAGCGCACCCGTCGCGACCGCAATCGTCCCCTGTTGCAGCAGGAAGATCCGCGCGGCGTCCTGCAGGCATTGTTCCGTACGCGGGATCCGATCTACTCCCGCCTGGCGGATGTGGTCATGATGACCGATCGCAAGAGCCCGCGTCTGGTGGTGCGCCAGCTTTTGAACCGCATCAAACCGCGCGTACCGCGCAAAAAGCGTCAGTTGAGGAAGGAAGGGCAGCACAATGTCTGATTTGACCCGTCGGCTCACGGTGGCGTTGGGTGAGCGCAGCTATCCGATCATCATCGGCCAGGGCCTGATCGGCCGCGAAGACCTGAGCGACTACGTTGTTGGCGAGCAGGTCCTGATCGTGACCAATGAGGCGGTGGCGCCGCTTTATCTGGAGCAGGCTGTGGCCAACTTCCCGGGGAAGTCGGTCGATCACGTGATCCTGCCCGACGGTGAAAAGTTCAAGAACTGGGAAATCCTCAACCGTATATTCGACGCCCTGCTGGAAAAGCGCCATACCCGCAAGACCACGCTGGTCGCTCTGGGAGGCGGGGTGATCGGGGATATGACCGGTTTTGCCGCGGCCTGTTACCAGCGCGGTGTGCCGTTTATACAGATTCCCACAACGCTGCTGTCCCAGGTGGACTCGTCGGTTGGAGGCAAGACCGGCATCAACCATCCCCTGGGCAAGAACATGATTGGCGCCTTCCATCAGCCGGAAGTGGTACTGATCGATACCGATAGCCTGAAAACCCTGCCGCCCCGGGAACTGCCTGCCGGGCTGGCCGAGGTGATCAAGTATGGCCTGATCCGTGAGCCGGAGTTCCTGGCCTGGCTGGAGCAGCGGGTGGATGACCTTCGGGCGCTGGAACCGGTGGCGATGGTGGACGCGATCTATCGGTCCTGTGCCTGCAAGGCGGACGTGGTAGCGGTGGATGAGCGCGAAGGAGGGCTTCGGGCCATTCTCAACCTCGGGCATACCTTCGGTCACGCCATCGAAACCTTTACCGGCTATGGTACCTGGTTGCATGGCGAAGCGGTGGGTACCGGCATGCTTATGGCGGCAGATCTTTCCCGGCGTTGCGGTCATTTGTCCGAGACGGACGTGGCCCGTATCCAGCTGCTGCTTGATCGCGCCGGTTTGCCGCTCGAGCCGCCGGCGGGAATGACGCCCGATGATTTTCTGCGATTGATGGCGGTGGACAAGAAGAATGTCGATGGCGCGTTGCGCCTGGTGTTGCTCGAGGCCATGGGAGAGGCCGTTGTGACATCGGATTTTCCGTTCCCGCTGCTGGAAGAAACCCTCTCTGCATACTGTCATTGACCCGGCCGATGACGCCGGTCACGGATGAAGTGACGCATGATCGACGATAGGCTTACCAGCGACCCCGGCAGTCTGTTTCAAAAGCTGCAGGAGCGCTATGGCCTGGGGCAGGATCCCCTGGCTATGGAACACCCCTTCTTTCCCGGTGCTCAGCGCCAACATACTCT
This sequence comes from Marinobacter bohaiensis, assembly GCF_003258515.1. Lineage (NCBI taxonomy): Bacteria > Pseudomonadati > Pseudomonadota > Gammaproteobacteria > Pseudomonadales > Marinobacteraceae > Marinobacter > Marinobacter bohaiensis. The sequence continues at coordinate 60,767 of NZ_QGEH01000006.1, read as the reverse complement.
TGAAACGCTGCGGCACCTGTCGGCCTTCGGCGACATGGCCCTGGTGGTGACCGGAGCGCGCGGGTCCGGCAAGACCCGGTTGCTGGCCGAGCTGGTTCGTGGCGAGTCGGAGCGGCTGGACTTCCAGCGTCTGGAGGTCGCCGATTGCCACAGCGAGCAGGCCCTGTGTGATCGATTGCTGCGTATCGCGCATCACGGGTTGGGGGCAGGGCGCTCGCCTCGCGACGCTATTTTGGGCTTCTTCCGCTGGAGCGAAACCGCCACATCCAAGGGGCGCCGGATAGTCCTGCTGATTGACGACGCCGATCACATGCCGACCGCGCTGCTTCAACTCCTGCTGACGGCCTATTGCCGTGGTGATCGGAGTCAGGGAGCGGTGCCGGTTCTGGCGGGGGCTGAATCCCTGGTGACCGATCTGGTCGAGGTGTCGGGCCTTGAATCGTATGTCCACCCCTTGCGCCTGCGGCCCCTGAACCGGGACGAGTTGGCCGACTATTTGCGCCCCCGGTTGCAAAAAGCCGGTGGCGATACGTCCGACTTGCTCAGCGGCGCCCGTCTCAAGAAATTGCACGAACTGAGCCAGGGCAGTTTTGGCCGGCTCAGGCGAACGGCGCCTGCGGTCTGGCTCGACATGGCGGGGCATCAACCCGCTGCAGTGGCGCGTCGCCGGTCGTTCAGCGTCCGATCGTTGCTGATCCCTCTGGCCCTCGTCGTCTTGTTGGGCGTGTCATGGCTGGTGGTGTCCTGGCAGTATGATGCAACCGTGGCGTCCCAGGAGACGGCATCGGAGCCGCCGGCGGAACGGAAGACGGTACGACTGGGGCCGGGCGCGGAAGAGTGGGCGGAGGCCGCCGATCACCCGGCCGATGCCGGCGTCGCTGAGTCCGGAGCTGCGGGGACGATGGCACGTGGGAATCCGGAGGCTCCGTCAGTCTCGCCGGAGGCTTCAGGCACGCCCGCCGCCGATGCGGGCGCGGATGGGGAGTCCGCGACCCCGGTTCCGGTTGAGTCTGACGACGATGTCCAGAGGGCGACGCCGGTGGACGAATCTGCGGTGTCGTCTGAGGGGGTGGCAACGGGCGTTGCCGAAGATGCGAATGCGCTGTCGGGTGCAGCTCCGGGAGCCGCCGATGACGAGGCAGCCGTCGGTGAGCCATCGGAAACGTTGTCGGAAACCGTGCCGACGCAAGGACCTTCGGGCCCTGACGCGGAAGAAGAGGATGCCGTTACACCGGAAGCGTCCCGGCCGGCTGAGGCGCCGCCAGTGGACGGGGCTCAGTCGAACGATTTGTCACAACCGGCGGAAGAGGCACCCGCTTTCCAGCCGGACCTGCCGCAGCGCTTCCGGGATGTCGCGCCGCTCAGAACGGAATCCGGCGTGACCGCGCAGTTCATTGCCGGCTTCGAAGAGGCCACGGCCATCGATTTCCTCAACCAGCACCCGGACGTGACCGAGCTCGTCTATACACGCTCTACACGGCAGGGTAAACCGTGGTATGTTGTGATTTACGGACGGTTCCCCAGTCGTGAAGAAGCGCGCGCGGCCATTGCGCGCCTGCCGGGGAACCTGGCCCGGCACGACGTCTGGATTCGTTCATTATCAGGCCTCTAGCCGGGTAGGGCTGGCCCGGCCGAGGCTGCTCGGGCCGTATTCCGGAGTGACGTGAAACCGTTTGCGTTACCGGATTGATCTTATTCTTTTTTATTCTTTTCACGCCGCTTTGTTATTTCCGTAGTCTCGCTAAAAATTGCTCAAGAATTTGAGTACGTACTAGCACGCATGTAAAATGGCCAGCCCCCATTTTCAGGGTCGGCGGGTTATGTGCCTGGGCTCGGCATCTATCCCGTTGATTGAAAAGAATTTTTATATGAGAGAACGCTTATGATGACAGGTTTGTATCATCCCAGTGAGTTCCGGGACAACTGTGGATTTGGCCTGATTGCCCACATGAAGGGCGACGCCAGCCACAAGTTGCTGCAAACTGCCATCGAGTCGCTGACCTGCATGACCCACCGCGGTGGGATTGCGGCGGACGGCAAGACCGGTGACGGCTGTGGCTTGTTGCTGCAGAAACCCGACGCCTTCCTGCGCAAGGCTGCCAAGGCAAGCCTGGGCAAGGAACTGGGTGACCTCTACGGCGTCGGCATGATTTTCCTGGATCAGGACGACGCCAAGGCGGATCGCGCCCGAAAGGTTGTGGAAAAACACCTGGTGGACCAGGGGCTGGACGTTGTGGGCTGGCGTGAAGTCCCCACCGACAGCGACTGCCTGGGGCCGATGGCGCTGGACTGCCTGCCGCGTATCGAGCAGATTTTTGTGGAGCCGGCGGGCAAGAGCGAGCGGGAATTCGGTATCGGGCTGTTTCTGGGTCGCCGCCACGCCGAGCGAGAGCTGGCCGACGACAGCGAGTTCTACATCTGTAGCCTGTCCCACAAGACCATCGCCTATAAAGGCCTGATGATGCCGGTGGATCTGCCCACCTTCTATAAGGACCTGGGCGATCCCGACCTGCAGACCGCGATCTGCGTTTTCCACCAGCGCTTTTCCACCAACACCATGCCGCGCTGGCCGCTGGCGCAGCCGTTCCGTTTCCTGGCCCACAACGGCGAAATCAACACCGTTGACGGCAACCGCAACTGGGCCATCGCCCGGGCGTCCAAGTTCAAGTCACCGGAGCTGCCTGACCTGCAGACCCTGCAGCCGCTGGTCAACCGAACCGGTTCGGACTCCTCCAGCATGGACAATATGCTGGAAATCCTGCTCGCCGGCGGTGTCGACCTGTTCCGGGCCGTGCGCATGATGATTCCGCCCGCGTGGCAGAACGTCGACACCATGGATTCCGACCTGCGCGCCTTTTACGAATACAACTCCATGCACATGGAGCCCTGGGACGGCCCCGCCGGTCTGGTGTTGTCCGATGGCCGTCATGCGGTCTGTATGCTGGACCGCAACGGCCTGCGCCCGGCGCGCTGGGTGATCACCAAGGACGATTTCATCACGTTGGCGTCCGAGATCGGCACCTACGGCTACAAGCCGGAGGACGTGGTGGCCAAGGGCCGTGTCGGACCGGGTCAGATGCTGGCGATCGACACTGAATCCGGAGAAGTCCTGCACACCAGGGACATCGATCAGCGCCTCAAGACCAGTCAGCCCTACAAACGCTGGCTGCGCGAGAACGCGCTGCGTGTTGAGGCCACGCTGAATCAGGACACCCCCGAGTTCCGCTTGATGGAAAGCGACGACCTCAAGGTGCACCAGAAGATGTTTCACGTGTCGTTCGAGGAGCGCGACCAGGTGCTGCGGCCCCTGGCGGAAAGCGGCCAGGAAGCGGTGGGCTCCATGGGTGACGATACGCCCATGGCGGTGCTGTCCAGCAAGGTGCATCACGTGGCGGACTTTTTCCGCCAGAAGTTCGCCCAGGTGACCAACCCGGCGATTGACCCGCTGCGCGAGTCCATCGTGATGTCCCTGGAGACCTGTCTGGGCGCTGAGCGCAACGTGTTTGAGGAAACCCCGGATCACGCCAATCGGATCATCCTGTCGACACCGGTGCTGTCTCCGGCCAAGTTCCTGCGCATCGAGAGCAACGATCGCCCGGGCTTCGAAGTGGGCCGGATTCGCCTGAGTTACCGGCCGGAAGTCGGCCTCAAACAGGCGGTCGAGGCCGTCTGTGCCGAGGCGGAGCAGGCGGTACGCGATGGCAGGGTGTTGCTGATCCTGAGCGACAAGGACCTGAAAGAGGGAGAGGTGCCGGTCAATGCCCTGATGGCAACCGGCGCGGTTCATCATCACCTGGTCCAGAAGGGACTGCGCAGCGATGCCAACCTGATCGTTGAAACTGGTTGGGCGCGCGACTCTCACCACTTCGCGGTACTGTTCGGCTTTGGCGCGACGGCGGTCTATCCGTACCTGTCGTATCAGATCCTCAACGACCTGATCCGCACCGGCGAGGTGATGATGGATCCGATCGAGGCCAAGAACAATTACCGCAAGGGCATCAACAAGGGGCTGCTGAAGATCCTGTCGAAGATGGGTATCTCCACCATTACCTCGTATCGTGGTGCCCAGCTGTTTGAAGCCATCGGTCTGGCCGATGAGGTCGTGGACATGTGCTTCTGCGGTGTGCCCAGCCGTATCCAGGGTGCTGGTTTCTACGATTTCCAGCAGGACCAGGAGCTGCTGGCCAGCCTGGCCTGGAAGCCGCGCAAGCCGATTTCCCAGGGTGGTGTACTCAAGTACGTCCACGGTCAGGAATACCACGCGTTCAACCCGGACGTGGTCAACACCCTGCAGCGGGCGGTGACCGACGGTAGCTATGGCACGTACCGCGAATACGCGGCGCTGGTCAATGAGCGCCCGGTAGCGACGCTGCGCGACCTGCTGGGTTTCCGCGACGGCATCGCGCCGATCGATCTGGACAAGGTGGAGCCGGTGGAAGCCATCTTCCCGCGCTTCGACTCGGCCGCCATGTCACTGGGTGCGCTGTCGCCGGAGGCGCACGAGGCGCTGGCGGTGGCCATGAATACCCTGGGCGGGCGCTCCAACTCTGGTGAGGGCGGTGAAGATCCGGCCCGTTACGGCACCGAGAAGCGCTCCAAGATCAAGCAGGTGGCTTCCGGCCGCTTCGGTGTCACCGCCGAGTACCTGCGCAGCGCTGACGTCATGCAGATCAAAGTGGCCCAGGGCGCCAAGCCAGGCGAGGGCGGCCAGCTGCCCGGTGGCAAGGTCAACGAGCTGATCGCCCGTCTGCGCTACTCTGTACCGGGGGTGACCCTGATCTCTCCGCCGCCTCACCACGACATCTATTCGATTGAGGACCTGGCGCAGCTGATCTTCGATCTCAAGCAGGTCAATCCGCAGGCACTGGTGTCGGTCAAGCTGGTTTCCGAGCCGGGCGTCGGCACCATTGCCGCTGGCGTGGCCAAGGCTTACGCCGACCTGATCACCATTTCCGGCTACGACGGCGGTACCGCGGCCAGCCCGCTGACTTCGATCCGCTATGCCGGTTCGCCGTGGGAGCTGGGCCTGAGCGAAGCGCAGCAGGCGCTGCGTTCCAACGACCTGCGCGGCAAGATCCGCCTGCAGACCGATGGCGGCCTGAAGACCGGGCTGGACGTGGTCAAGGCCGCGATCCTGGGCGCCGAAAGTTTTGGCTTCGGCACCACGCCGATGGTGGCGCTGGGCTGCAAGTACCTGCGCATCTGTCACCTGAACAACTGTGCAACCGGTGTCGCCACCCAGAATGACCACCTGCGTGAAGAACATTTCAAGGGCACGGTCGAGATGGCCATGAACTTCTTCCGCTTCGTGGCGGAGGAAACCCGCGAGTGGATGGCCAAGCTGGGTGTGACCAACCTGGAAGAGCTGGTCGGCCGCACTGACCTGCTGGAAGTCCTGCCGGGCGATACCGCGCGTCAGAAACAGCTGGACCTCGCGCCGATCCTCGGCAATGACCTGATTCCGGCGGACAAGCCGCACACCTGCCAGGTGGAGCGCAACAAGCCGTTCGATGAGGGCGCCCTGGCTGAGCAGATGGTCAAGGACGTCACCGGCGCCATACAGAGCAAGTCCGGTGGTCACTGGCAGTACCGCGTGACCAACTGCGACCGCTCGATCGGCGCCCGCCTGTCTGGCGAGATTGCACAAGTGCACGGCAACAAGGGTATGGTGGACGCCCCCATCACGCTGGACCTGAACGGTACTGCCGGCCAGAGTTTCGGGGTGTGGAACGTCGGCGGCCTGAACCTGATCCTTGAGGGCGACGCCAACGACTACGTGGGCAAGGGCATGACCGGCGGCAAGCTGGTGGTCCGTCCGCCTCGCGGCAGCAGCTTCGAGACGCAGGACACGTCCATCATCGGCAACACCTGCCTGTACGGCGCCACCGGCGGCAAGCTCTTCGCCGCTGGCACCGCGGGCGAGCGCTTCGGTGTGCGTAACTCCGGCGCCCACGCGGTGGTCGAGGGGGCTGGCGATCACTGCTGCGAATACATGACCGGCGGCCTGGTGACCGTGCTGGGGACCACCGGCCACAACTTCGGTGCCGGGATGACCGGCGGTTTTGCCTACGTGCTGGACCAGCAGAACACCTTTGTCGACAAATACAACCACGAACTGGTGGAAATCCAGCGTATTTCCAGCGAAGACATGGAGCCGTACCGCAACCATCTTCGCAGTGTGATCCGCGAGCATGTGGCTGAGACCCAGAGCGAATGGGCCGAACACATTCTCGACAATTTCGACGACTACATTGGCCGTTTCTGGCTAGTGAAACCGAAGGCCGCGAGCCTGCGGACACTGCTGGCCAGCACACGGGCCCGACCGGAGTAAATCTCCGGCCCAGCCCGCAGGCGCGGGCACTGTTGAATCGTTGTCGAAGTTGAATCCTTGAGAGTGATGTGATGAAAGAGAGACTGAATAACGACTTCCAGTTCGTTGAAGTCGGCCGTATCGACCCGAAAAAAGTACCGGCTAGCAAGCGCAAGAAGGAATTCCAGGAAATCTACCACCCGTTCAAGCAGGAACAGGCGGCCAGCCAGGCGCACCGCTGCCTGCATTGCGGGAACCCTTATTGCGAGTGGAAGTGTCCGGTTCACAACTACATTCCCAACTGGCTCAAGCTGGTGTCCGAAGGCAACCTGCTGGAGGCCGCCGAGCTGTGTCACCAGACCAACTCTCTGCCGGAAGTCTGCGGCCGGGTGTGCCCGCAGGACCGTCTGTGCGAAGGGGCCTGTACCCTGAACGACGGCTACGGCGCGGTCACCATCGGTTCGGTGGAGAAGTACATCACCGACACCGCCTTCGCCCTTGGCTGGCGTCCGGACCTGTCCCACGTGAAGTGGACAGACAGGAAAGTCGCCGTGATCGGCGCCGGTCCGGCCGGGTTGGGGTGTGCCGACATCCTGGCGCGTAACGGCGTCAAGCCGGTGGTTTTTGATCGCTATCCGGAAATCGGCGGCCTGCTGACCTTCGGCATCCCCGAATTCAAGCTCGAGAAGAGCGTGATGAGCCGTCGCCGGGAGATCTTCGAGTCCATGGGCGTCGAGTTCAAGCTGTCCACCGAGGTGGGCAAGGACGTGCTCCTGGAAGACATCATCGATGAATACGATGCGGTCTTCATGGGCATGGGCACCTACACCTACATGAAGGGCGGCTTCCCGGGCGAGAACCTGCCGGGCGTCTACGACGCGCTGCCGTACCTGGTGTCGAACGTGGACCGTCGCCTGGAGCTGGGCGCCACCGATGGCGAGTTCATCGATATGAAAGGCCAGCGTGTGGTGGTGCTCGGGGGCGGTGACACCGCCATGGACTGTAACCGCACGGCGATCCGCCAGCAGGCGGCCAGTGTGACTTGTGCCTATCGTCGGGATGAGCAGAACATGCCAGGCTCCGTGCGAGAGGTAGCCAACGCCAAGGAAGAAGGCGTCAAGTTCATGTTCAACCGCCAGCCGATCGCCATCATTGGCGAGGATCGGGTGGAAGGGATCAAGGTCGTGCAGACCCGCCTGGGCGATCCCGACGAGAACGGTCGTCGTCGTCCGGAAGTGGTGCCCGGCAGTGAAGAAGTCATTCCGGCCGATGCGGTGCTGGTGGCGTTCGGTTTCCGCCCCAGCCCGGCTGAATGGTTCGACAAGCTGAGCGTGAACGTCGACGATTCCGGTCGTGTGACCGCACCGGAGCAGGCGGAATTCGCTTATCAGACGTCCAATCCGAAGATTTTTGCCGGCGGTGACATGGTCCGTGGGTCGGATCTGGTCGTAACGGCTATCTGGGAAGGGCGTCAGGCCGCCGAAGGGATCCTCGACTACCTGGACGTCTGAACACGACGTATCGAGCCAGCGACGGGAGCAGTATGACAGAACTCAGAAACGACCGGTTTTTACGGGCCCTGCAGCGCCAGCCGGTAGACCGCACGCCGGTCTGGATGATGCGCCAGGCAGGGCGTTACCTGCCGGAATATCGCGCGACACGGGCCCAGGCCGGGGACTTCCTGAGTCTGTGCAAGAACACCGAGCTGGCCTGCGAGGTCACGCTGCAGCCGCTGGAGCGCTTCCCGCTGGATGCGGCGATCCTGTTCTCGGACATCCTGACGATACCGGATGCCATGGGCCTGGGGCTCTATTTCGAGACCGGCGAAGGGCCGAAGTTCAAGCGTACAGTGCGTTCCGCGGCCGATGTGGAGGCGCTGCCGACGCTGAGCGCCGAAACCGACCTCGATTACGTGATGGCTGCCGTATCCGCCATCCGCGGGGCGCTTAACGGCCGTGTGCCGCTGATCGGCTTCTCCGGCAGCCCCTGGACGCTGGCCACCTACATGGTGGAAGGCGGTTCTTCCAAGGACTTCCGCGAAGCCAAGAAGCTGATGTACAGCGAGCCGGACGTCATGCACGCGTTGCTGGGCAAACTGGCCGATGCGGTCACCGATTACCTCAACGCCCAGATCCGCGCTGGCGCCCAGGTGGTGCAGATCTTCGACACCTGGGGTGGCGCCCTGTCCAGTTGGGCCTACCAGGCTTTTTCCCTCGATTACATGCAGCGGATCGTCGATGGCCTGATCCGTGAGCACGACGGCCGCTACGTGCCGGTGATCCTGTTCACCAAGAATGGCGGGCAGTGGCTTGAGTCCATGGCGACAACCGGGGCGGACGCCCTGGGTCTGGACTGGACGACCGACATCGGTCGCGCCCGCGCCCGGGTGGGCGACCGGGTGGCCCTGCAGGGCAACATGGATCCGGCGATGCTGTACGCGCCGCCGGAGCGCATCCGGCAGGAAGTCGCTGACATCCTGGCCCGCTATGGGCGTGGCACTGGCCATATCTTCAATCTGGGTCACGGCATCACGCCGGACGTGGATCCCGCGCATGCCGGCGCCTTCATCGAGGCGGTGTGCGAGCTCAGCGGTGCCTATCACGATTAGGTGAGCATCCGCGCCGGATGGCTGTCCGGCGCGGTGCGAACTATAGTGTCAGAAGGAACTGGACACGATCCGGGCAGAGTCCGGGAAAGGAGCGCGGCACTGTGAGCGAAACCAGCATGGCCCACAATCGGCGCCGATTCGAGCGCATCCTGTTCGACGCGCCCTGTGACATCTACGTCGGCGACAATGCCTGGTCCAGCCAGGTCATGGATATCTCTCTCAAAGGGGTGCTGGTCCGGCGCCCACCGAACTGGACCTCCCGTCTGAACGATCCATTCGAGATTACGATTCACCTCAACGACCAGGACACCGGCATCGTGATGTCCGTGGCCTTGCGCCACGTCGAGGATGAGGTGCTGGGGTTTCAATGCCAGTACATCGATCTGGACAGCGCCGCCCACCTGCGTCGTCTGGTGGAACTCAATCTGGGGGACCCGGCCCTGCTGGACCGGGAGCTGCGCCATCTCGGTGAGCAGCGATAGGTGATGGCGGGCGTCGTCCGTGAACGCCCGCTCGTTACATGTCGAGCAGGGCGTCGAGCGCTTCACTCAGTTTGGTGATGGCTTTCACCTTCATATTCTCGATCGGTTTGCGCGGCACGTTGGCCTTGGGCACCAGGGCGCGGGTGAAGCCGTGTTTGGAAGCCTCGTAGATCCGTTCCTGGCCGCTGGGCACCGGGCGGATCTCGCCGGACAGGCCCACTTCCCCGAAAATCACCAGATCCTGCGGCAGTGCCTTGTCACGGAAGGACGAGACGATGGCGGCCAGTATCGCCAGGTCGGCGCCGGTCTCGTTGACTTTCACGCCGCCGACGACGTTGACGAACACGTCCTGATCCGCCACGTGCATGCCGCCATGACGATGCAGCACCGCCAGCAGCATGGCCAGCCGGTTCTGGTCCGTGCCCACCGCCACCCGGCGCGGGTAGCTGCCCTGTGAGATGTCCACCAGTGCCTGGACTTCCACCAGGATGGGGCGGGTGCCCTCCCAGACCACCATCACCACACTGCCGGGAGCGGCGTCCTCGCCCCGGTTGAGGAAGATGGCGCTGGGGTTCTTCACTTCTTTCAGGCCCTGCTCCAGCATGGCGAACACGCCCAGTTCGTTGACCGCGCCAAAACGATTCTTGATGCCGCGCAGGGTGCGGAAGCGGCTGTCGCTGGAGCCTTCCAGCAGGATCGAGCAGTCGATCATATGCTCCAGCACCTTGGGCCCGGCCAGGCTGCCGTCCTTGGTGACGTGGCCCACCAGGAACAGGATGGTCCCGGTCTGCTTGGCGAAACGGGTCAGCAGGGCGGCGCTCTCGCGTACCTGGGACACGCTGCCCGGCGCCGATTCCACCTCGCTCATGTGCATCACCTGGATACTGTCCACCACCAGCACCTTGGGCTTTTCCGCTTCCGCCACCTGGATAATGCGCTCGACGCTGGTTTCCGACAGCATCTTCAGATCCCGGGTAGGCACGCCCAGGCGTTTGGCCCGCAGCGCCACCTGCTGCATCGATTCCTCACCGGTGACGTACAGTGCCGGGAGCTGGCCGGCCAGATGGCAGACGGTCTGCAGCAGCAGGGTGCTCTTGCCGGCGCCGGGGTGCCCGCCCATGAGGATTGCCGAGCCTTCCACCAGGCCGCCACCCAGGACCCGGTCCAGCTCCTTCATGCCGGAGCTGACGCGCTCCTGTTCCGCCAGGCTGATGGAGTCCAGCGACTGCACGCCGGACAGGCTGCCGGCAAAACCCTCGAAGCGGGCGCCGCGGCTGCCGCCGCCGGACACTGAGCTGACACCGCGGACTTCGCTGATGGTGTTCCAGGCGGAGCAGGCGGAGCACTGGCCCTGCCATTTGGAGTAATCCGCACCGCATTCGGTGCACACGTAGGCGGTCTTGGTCTTGGCCATGGAAGCTCGGTGATTGCAGGTGGAAGGGAAAGGGCAGCCGACCGGATGGCCGGCTGCCGGGAAGCGCGGCTTACGCCAGCTTCTTGTACTTCATGCGCTGGGGCACCATGGCGGAATCGCCCTTGCGCTGTTTGTGGTCCTCGTCGTACTCGGTGAAGTTGCCTTCGAAGAAGACGGCTTCACTGTCACCCTCGAAGGCGAGGATGTGAGTGGCCACACGGTCGAGGAACCAGCGGTCGTGCGAGATCACCAGCGCCGCGCCCGGGAAGTTGAGCAGCGCCTCTTCCAGTGCCCGCAGGGTTTCCACGTCCAGGTCGTTGGTCGGTTCGTCCAGCAGCAGGACGTTGCCGCCCTGCTTGAGCAGCTTGGCCAGGTGCAGGCGGTTGCGCTCACCGCCGGACAGGTCGCCGACGCGCTTCTGCTGGTCGCCACCCTTGAAGTTGAAGCGGCCGACGTAGGCGCGGGACGGCGTCTGGTAGTTGCCCACCTGGATGATGTCCTGGCCGTCGCTCAGCTCTTCCCAGACGGTCTTGTCGCCGTCCAGGTCGCGCATCTGGTCGACGTAGGACAGCTCGACGGTCTCGCCCACGGTGATGGTGCCGGAATCCGGCTGCTCGGTGCCGTTGAGCATGCGGAACAGGGTGGACTTACCGGCCCCGTTACCACCGATGATACCGACGATGGCCCCCGGCGGTACGCGGAAGTCGAGGTTTTCGTAGAGCAGGCGACCTTCGAAGGCCTTGCTCACGCCTTCCACCTCGATCACCTTGTCGCCCAGGCGCGGACCGGGCGGAATGTACAGCTCGTTGGTTTCGTTGCGCTTCTGGAAATCCTGGGAGCTCATTTCCTCGAAGCGGGCCAGACGGGCCTTGCTCTTGGACTGGCGGCCCTTGGCGTTGCTGCGCACCCATTCCAGCTCGTGCTTGATGGTCTTCTGGCGCGCGGCTTCCTGCTTGGCTTCCTGCTCCAGGCGTTTCTCCTTGGCTTCCAGCCACTGACTGTAGTTGCCTTCGAAGGGAATGCCCTGGCCGCGGTCCAGTTCCAGGATCCAGCCGGCGACGTTGTCGAGGAAGTAGCGGTCGTGGGTGATGGCGACCACGGTGCCGCTGAAGTCGTGCAGGAAGCGCTCCAGCCAGGCCACGGATTCGGCGTCCAGGTGGTTGGTGGGCTCGTCCAGCAGCAGCATGTCCGGGCCGGACAGCAGCAGGCGGCACAGGGCGACACGGCGGCGTTCACCACCGGACAGGTTGACCACCTTGGCGTCCCACGCCGGCAGGCGCAGGGCGTCGGCGGCGACTTCCAGCTTGCGCTCGATGTCGTGACCGTCGGCGGCCTGGATGAAACTTTCCAGCTCGCCCTGTTTCTTGGCCAGCGCGTCGAAGTCGGCGTCCGGCTCGGCGTAGGCGGCGTAGACCTGATCCAGCTCGGCCAGGGCATCGTGGATACCGGATACGGCTTCGTCGACGATTTCCTTCACCGTTTTGCTGTCGTCCAGTTCCGGTTCCTGGGGCAGGTAGCCAACGTTGATGCCTGGCTGCGGGCGCGCTTCACCGATGTAATCGTTGTCGATGCCGGCCATGATGCGCAGCAGCGTCGACTTACCGGCGCCGTTGAGACCCAGTACGCCGATCTTGGCGCCGGGGAAGAAGCTCAGGGAAATATCCTTGAGGATTTCGCGTTTGGGCGGAACCACTTTGCCCACGCGATTCATGGTATAGACGTATTGAGCCATGGTCAGGCAATGTCCTCTCGATTCGAACGATTGAAATGGGGACGATCCGGGGCCTTTAGGGAGCCTCATGAGAGGCGCTGGATTTACCCCGGTAAGACCGGATTCTGAAGGCCCCCTACGGTAGCGAAACCGGGTCACTTTGGCAATTCGGCGGGACCGGCGCGGCGGGCGCGAAAAACCCGTATCATGCGGGTTAAAAGATGATTTTGGAGGGCTATCTGGGCTAGAATACGGGCCCTTCAAATTTCTGATCAGCCATTACAGGGGCAGCGCATCCATGTTTAATCGTGAAATGAAAATCGCCGGCTTCGACGATGATGTCTGGAGTGCCATCCAGGCCGAGAACCAGCGCCAGGAAGAGCACATCGAACTGATTGCTTCGGAGAACTACACCAGCCCGCGAGTCATGGAAGCGCAGGGTAGTGTGCTGACCAACAAATACGCCGAGGGCTACCCCGGCAAGCGCTACTACGGCGGCTGCGAGCACGTCGATGTGGTCGAGAATCTGGCCATCGAGCGCGCCAAGGAACTGTTCGGCGCCGCTTACGCCAACGTCCAGCCGCACTCCGGTTCCCAGGCCAACAGCGCCGTCTACATGGCGCTGGTCAAGCCGGGCGACACCGTGCTGGGTATGAGCCTGGCCCACGGAGGTCACCTGACCCACGGTGCCTCCGTCAACTTCTCCGGCAAGATCTACAAGGCGGTCCAGTATGGCCTGAACCCGGAAACCGGCCTGATCGACTACGATGAAGTGGAGCGCCTGGCGGTCGAGCACAAGCCGAAGATGATCGTTGCCGGCTTCTCCGCCTACTCCCAGCACCTGGATTTCGCCCGTTTCCGCGAAATCGCCGACAAGGTCGGTGCCTACCTGTTCGTGGACATGGCCCACGTCGCTGGTCTGGTGGCCGCCGGCGTCTATCCTGACCCGATGCCCCACGCCCACGTAGTGGCGACCACCACCCACAAGACCCTGCGCGGTCCGCGTGGAGGCCTGATCCTGGCGTGCGCCGACGAAGACATCCAGAAGAAGCTGAACTCCGCCGTATTCCCGGGCGGCCAGGGCGGCCCGCTGATGCACGTCATCGCCGGCAAGGCGGTGTGCTTCAAGGAAGCCATGAGCGCCGAATTCCGCAGCTACCAGCAGCAGGTCATCAAGAACGCCCAGGCCATGGCCAGCGTGTTCGTTGATCGCGGCTACGAGGTGGTGTCTGGCGGTACCCAGAACCATCTGTTCCTGCTCAGCCTGATCAAGCAGGACATCACCGGCAAGGATGCGGACGCGGCGCTGGGCAAGGCGTTCATCACCGTCAACAAGAACGCGGTCCCGAATGACCCGCGCTCGCCGTTTGTCACCTCCGGTCTGCGTATCGGTACCCCGGCGGTCACCACCCGTGGTTTCGGCGAAGGCGAGTGTCGCGACCTGGCGGCCTGGATCTGCGATATTCTCGACGATCTGGAAAACGAGGAAACCATCAGCCGCGTACGCAGCCAGGTCAAGGCGCTGTGCGAGCGTTTCCCGGTCTACGCCGGCTGATAGCCACTGAAATTTTCGGGGCGCCGTTGAGGCGTCCCGCGTTGTCTGGGAGCGGACGACATGCATTGTCCTTTTTGCGGTGAGGCAGATACCAAGGTGATCGACTCGCGACTGGTGGCCGATGGCGACCAGGTGCGGCGGCGCCGTGAGTGCCTGTCGTGCAAGGAACGCTTCACCACCTTCGAGTCGGCGGAACTGGTGTTGCCGCGGGTCGTCAAGCAGGACGGCACCCGGCAACCCTTCGACGAGGACAAATTGCGCTCGGGCATCATGAAGGCGCTGGAAAAGCGTCCGGTCAGCATCGAGGAAATCGAGGCGTCGCTGAACCGGATCAAGTTCCGGCTGCGTTCCCGCGGCGAGCGGGAAGTGAAGTCCATGGAGCTGGGCGAGGAAGTGATGACCGAGCTGCGCCAGCTCGACCAGGTGGCCTTTGTGCGCTTTGCGTCGGTCTACCGCAGTTTTCAGGACATCAACGAATTCAAGGAAGAGATCGAGCGCCTGACCGTGCACATGGGCGACAACGCCGACCCGGTGGATGTGGCCAAGGCCCTGACCGCGCCGTCGAAATCCAAGGACTGAAGGCGTCTTCCATTGAGTAGAACAGCGAGCCCGGCCCCGAGCGACGCCGAGATGATGGCGCGGGCCATCCGCCTGGCCTGGAAAGGCCGTTATTCGACCCACCCTAATCCCCGTGTCGGTTGCGTTATTGCCCGTGACGGCCAGGTGGTTGGGGAAGGCTGTCACGAACGGGCCGGTGAGCCCCATGCCGAAGTGTATGCCTTGCAGGCGGCTGGCGATGCGGCGCGGGGCGCGACCGCTTACGTCACCCTGGAGCCCTGCAGCCACCACGGCCGCACACCGCCCTGCGCCGACGCACTGGCGACCGCAGGGGTCGCCCGGGTGGTGGTGGCCATGACCGATCCCAACCCGGCCGTGGCGGGGCGAGGGCTGCAGCGCCTGCGCCAGGCCGGCATTGAGGTTGTCGAAGGTGTGCTGGCCGACGCCGCCGAATCGCTGAACCCGGGATACCTGCAGCGCATGCGCCGGCAGCGACCGTTCATCCGGGTCAAGGTGGCCGCCAGCCTGGATGGCCGCACGGCCATGGCCTCCGGTGAAAGCCAGTGGGTCACCGGGGCGGCGGCGCGACGCGACGTCCAGCGCCTGCGGGCGATGAGTGGGGCCATTGTTACCGGCGTGGGAACGGTGCTGGCGGACGATCCCTCGCTGACCGTGCGCCCGGACGACATGGGGGCGCTGGGCGACGCAGTGGCACCGGGCGCGCAGCCCCGACGGGTGATCCTGGACCCGTCCCTGAAGACGCCGCCGGGAGCCCGGATCCTGAGCACCGGCGAGGTCTGGATTCTGTGCGATCCGGCGCAGCTCGACAGCGACCGTGCCGAAGCCCTGTCCGCCGCCGGTGCACGCCTGCACGGATTGCCCGTCGAAGACAGCGGCATGGCGTTGTCGGCGCTGAGTGGATGGCTGGCCGGAGAAGGCGTGAACGACGTGCTGGTGGAAGCCGGCCCCCGGCTTGCCGGCAGTTTCGTGGCCGGAGGCCTGGTGGACGAGTTCTGGCTGTATCAGGCGCCGGTGTTCCTTGGCAGTGAGGGGCGGCCTACCGTGACCCTGCCCATCGACCGGATGGCGGACCGGAAGCACTGGCGCGTACTCGATCGCCGTCAGGTTGGCGACGACCAGCGGCTTATACTGGTACCGGATACAGCGTCCGCCTGACGGCATCGGGCGGCGGCAAGTTCAGGACGAGGCCGGTCATTCGAAGGGCGGCCTGTCATTTTAATCAAGGGTGCAATGTCTTATGGCACTGAACACGATCGAAGAAATCATCGAGGACATCCGTCAGGGCAAGATGGTGATCCTGATGGACGACGAGGATCGCGAGAACGAGGGCGACATCGTCATGGCAGCGGAGTTCTGCACGCCCGAGGCGATCAACTTCATGGCGCGTTACGCCCGCGGCCTGATCTGCATGCCGATGACACGCCAGCGCTGCGAGCAGTTGCAGCTGCCGTTGATGGTGCGCCAGAACGACTCTGGCTTCGGTACCAAGTTCACCGTCTCCATCGAGGCCGCCGAGGGTGTGTCCACCGGTATTTCCGCCGCCGACCGTGCACGTACGGTGCTCGCCGCGGTGGCTCGCGATGCCCAACCCACCGACATCGTCCAGCCGGGTCATATCTTCCCGCTGATGAGCGATCCCGGCGGGGTGCTCAGCCGGGCCGGGCACACCGAGGCGTCCTGCGACCTGGCGTCACTGGCCGGCGCCGAGCCGGCCGGTGTGATCTGTGAGGTGATGAACGACGACGGCACCATGGCCCGTCGTGAGGACCTCGAGACGTTCGCCGCCGAGCATGACCTCAAGATCGGCACCATCGCCGACCTGATCCACTACCGCACGCTGCATGAGCGCACCATCGAGTGCATCGAGGAGCATGATCTGGACACCGAATATGGCGTGTTCCGGCTGCGTACGTATCGCGACACCATCCACGGCGGCACTCATCTGGCGCTGACCATGGGTGACGTGGGTCAGGATGATCCGGTATTGGTGCGGGTGCATATTACCGATACCCTGCGTGACCTGCTGGGCGCCCGTCGCACGGGTTCTCACAGCTGGCCGCTGCATCGCGCCCTGGAAAAGGTGGGCAGCGAAGGGCGCGGTGTGGTCGTCATCCTGAACAGCGGCGAGGACAGCTACAATCTGGATGACCGGATCCACGAATTCTTCGACGAGGGCGCGCGGCCTGCCGCCAAGGGCAGTTCCGGTGTCTACTTCACGGTCGGTACCGGGTCCCAGATCCTGCGGGACCTGGGCGTGGGCAAGATGCGCCTGCTGAGCGCGCCGATCAAGTTCTCCGCCATTTCCGGTTTTGACCTGGAAGTGGTGGAGTATCTACCGTTTAACCCATAATCGCCGGCGTCCGTCGAGACGGGTCCGGAAACAGGAGTCAGAGATGTCTGGAATCAAGACGCTGGAAGGGGATTTTACCCAGTGCAGTGGTCGCTATGCGCTTGTCGTCGGCCGGTTCAACGCTTTCGTCGTTGAGAGTCTGGTGGACGGGGCGATCGATACCCTGCGTCGTTACGGCATTGCCGAGGACGATATCACCGTCGTGCGTGTGCCCGGTGCCTACGAGATGCCGCTGGCCGTCAAGCGTGTCGCCGAGACCGGCGAATACGACGCCATCATTGCCCTGGGCGCGGTGATTCGCGGTGGTACGCCGCACTTTGACTATGTGGCCGGCGAAGCCTCCAGCGGTCTGGGCGCAGTGAGCCTGGACACCAATGTGCCCGTGGCCTTCGGTGTCCTGACCGTGGACTCCATCGAGCAGGCCATCGAGCGCTCCGGCACCAAGGCCGGCAACAAAGGCGCCGAGGCGGCCGTCACCGCGCTGGAGATGGTCAGCCTGTTCAAGAAGATAGGTGAATGATGAGCGACCAAGAAGGTACTCCGGTCGAAGGTGCGGCCACTCCGGGAGCTCCCAAGGCCGGTGAACGTCGCCGCGCCCGCGTTCTGGCGATGCAGGCGCTCTACCACCGCCATTACTCCAAGAGCTCCATCAGTGCCATCGAAGCGGAGTTCATGGTGGACAACGACATGTCCAAAGTGGATTCCGCCTATTTCCGGGATCTGTTGCGCGGCGTCCACCGGGAGCAGGACGACCTGGACCGCACGTTCGAGCCCTACCTGGATCGTCCCCTGGGCGAAGTGGACCCGATCGAGCTGGCCATCGTGCGTCTGGGCACCTACGAGCTCAAGCATCGGATCGACGTGCCATACCGGGTGGTGATCAACGAAGGGATCGAGCTGGCCAAGCGTTTTGGCGGTACCGAGGGCCACAAGTTCGTCAACAGCCTTCTGGACAAACTCAGCCGGCGCCTGCGGCTCGCGGAAACCCGTCCGCGCTAGCGGGCGGCGTTGCTGGACGGTCCGGGCCGGAGTTGTCGATGGGCGAATTCGAACTGATCCGACAGATTTTCGAACCCGTTGCCCGATCGGTCACGCACCCCGACCTCCGGCTCGGCATCGGCGACGACTGTGCGATCCAGCAGATCGGCCCCGGTCGCGAGCTGGTTTTCTCCGTCGATACCCTGGTGGAGGGTGTCCACTTCCCCGCCGATTATGATCCCCGCCACCTGGCGACCCGGGCGCTGGGCGTGGCGGTCAGTGACCTGGCCGCCATGGGCGCCGATCCCGTCTGCTACACGCTGGCCCTGACTCTGCCGGAAGCCCGTCGACACTGGCTAGAGGCGTTTGCTGAAAGCCTTGCCAGCGCCAGCGACGATTTCCGGATTGCCCTGGCCGGTGGCGATACCACACGCGGGCCGCTGACGCTGACCCTGCAGGTTCACGGTACGGTGCCGGCGGGGCAGGCGCTGCGTCGCAGCGGTGCCGCGCCGGGTGACCTGATCGTTGTTTCCGGCAGCCTGGGCGACGCCGCCGGTGCGCTGGCGTGTCTGGAGCAGCCCTCGCCGACACTGGCCCAGGAGCACTTACTGGCACGCTACCATCGACCGTTGCCGCGTCTGGCCCTGGGCACGGCGCTGCGCGGGCTGGCCACATCGGCCATCGACGTGTCCGACGGCTTGCTGGCGGACGTGGCACACCTGGCCCAAGCCTCCGGCTGTCGCGCCGATCTCGACGCGGCCAGCATCCCGTTGTCTTGGTCATTGCGCGAGGTCTGCGGCGAACAGGCGCTGTCGCACGCGCTGTCCGGCGGCGACGACTACGAACTCTGTTTCACCCTGCCGCCGCGGCACTGGCAATCCCTGCAGGCAGCCGTTGACGTTCCCCTGGCCCGGGTCGGTGAGATGGTTGCGGGGCAGGGTGTCCAGGTCCACAACGACGGTACGTCGATTGCCAGCGGGATTGGCGGATACGACCATTTTGGAGCCCAGGGTGACTGATTGGAGCCACGCATGACTGATCCCTCCCTCGAGCAGGAACCGGAACAGATTGAACCGCTGCTGCCGCCGCACTTCCTCAAGGATCCGGTGCACCTGCTGGCCTTCGGCTTCGGCAGCGGAGCCATCAACCGCGCGCCCGGCACCTGGGGTAGCCTTGCCGCCATTCCGCTGTATTTCATCCTGTTCTGGTTGCCACCGGTGGCCTACTGGGGCGTGGTGCTGGCCGCCTTCCTGGTGGGGATCTGGCTGTGTGGCAAGACCGCCCGGGACCTGAAGGTGCACGACCACGGCGGGATCGTCTGGGACGAGTTCGTGGGCATGTGGATCGTGCTGGGTCTGCATCCACAGACCCTGGAAGGGGTCTTGCTGGCGTTCGTCGCCTTCCGTTTCTTCGATGTGCTCAAACCCTGGCCGATCAATTGGATCGATGATCGCACGCCTGGCGGTCTGGGGATCATGATCGACGACGTCATCGCCGGCTTCATGGCCATGGCGCTGGTCTACGCGCTGGATAAGACGCTGATCCCGTTCGCCCTGTAACCCGACGGGACACTAGTACAGGCGTTCCGGGGCCGGCAGCAGGCGCACCACGTGAAGGAAGCGTTTGAGACCGGTTTCGGCGCGATTGCGGGTGGCGAAGGGGCCGCTGTCGAAGCCTTCGCGCGTGGTAAAGTACCACTCGCCGCTGACGCAGAAGAAGCGGCTGCTGCGGAACGGCACCGGGCCCTGTTCTCCCTGGCGATTGCTGGTGTCCATGTCAGTGTCTCCTGCCACCGGCTCGTCGCGTCATTATTGTGTCGCTGCAGTTGTGTCGAGGCCGGAGCAAAACGGTTTGCTGGATGCCGATGCGTTCAATTTAATCGATCCGCACGGCAAATCAACTGAAAATCGACGTCATTGCAAAGCGTTGCGAACAGCCTCGCAGAGTATGTCGGCCATGGTCGAGATAAGGCGACGCCTTGCGCTCGGCCGGACCAATCGTCAAAATGCCGAATCGGTTGCCGCGAATCCCCGCGGCCATCTCCTCATTTCCGAATCATCGTCGCGAGGTTTTCATGTCTTCTGGTCAAAACGGACAGGGATTCAAGCAGTGTCTGAAATTGGCTGCGCTTTTGGTCACGGCCTTGGTTGTGGCGGGCTGTAGCAGCTCGTCACTCAGGAGTATCCAGACCTGGGATGGCCCTTCCGCCCAGGCCGGGCAGGTGGCGATTCTGGAAAAGCCCGAATCGATCAAGATCCTTTCCGTCAATGGCCGGGAGGTGAACAGCTACCTCATGGACGATATCGAGCTTCGCTATGAGCTGCTGCCGGGGCAGAACACGGTGGCGTTTACCTACAAGACGGTGTGGGCGAATCAGAAGTCCTCGCAGGACGAGGGCTCCAAGGTCAATGTGATCGAGACTGATCCCCTGCAGGTGGTGATCAATGCCCAGGCCGGACGCACTTACCAGTTTGTGGTGCCCAAGGCCTCTTCCCAGCGTGAAGCCGAGCGGATGGCCCAGAACATGCAGATTCGTGTGGTGGACGAGCAGAACCGTCAGGTGGCCGTGTCCGGCGACTACGTTGCGCCCAAGCCGCAGCTGCCCCAGTTACCGCAGGCGCCGGCATCGAATACCGCGCAGACGGTTGCGCCTGCAGCAACGGCCGGAGCCGCTGTGGGGGCGGCAGCCGCCTCTTCGTCCGGTTCCGCGCCGGCGGTGCCGTCGGCCGCCGAGGGACTGCCCACGCTTGAGGGTCTCAAGCTGCTGTGGGAACGTGCCTCGAAGGAAGAGAAGAAGAATTTCCTGCGCTGGGCGTTCCAGTAAGCCAAGCGACTGAGCGATTAGAAAGAACCGGGCTTTGCCCGGTTTTTTTATGTCTGCCGGTCGGGAGGGAGTCTCATCCTCGCAGCCGTTTGATCGATTTCTGCAGCGTGCTTTCGATCAGGTTGAGGGTGTCGTCCAGCAGCGTCGAACCGTGTCCCTCGCCGGGCAGGTCCGGTGGTTGATCGGCTGGCATGGACTCCGCGGCTTCCTCGATCGCCTGCAGACTCTCCTCCACCAGGTCGACCAGGCGTTCGCCGTCGGGGACCACATCGGGACACAGGGTGAAATTCAGGGTGAGCTGACCTTCGTAGCTGACCGCGACGATCACCAGTCCCATGCTGTCGAACAGCGGCGCCAGGTTGTACTGGTGCGCCAGCTTGGCGCCCTGCAGATACATCGGCACCTGGGGACCGGGTACGTTGGTGATCGGCACGTTGAACACCGGACGGTAGCGCTGCGCCAGTTGCAGCTCGCCGTACAGGCGGGCCGACAGGGCCAGCATGGTGGATGGCACGAGTTCCGTCAGGCGATCGGCGGCGATGGCTTCCTGGTAGGGTTCGGACGCCACTGCGTTCCAGTGGATGCGGCGTATCCTTGAGGCCGGGCACGGAATGTCGGTGGCCAGGTTCAGCAGCATCGCCGACATCTGGTTGCCGGTGGGGCTGCGCAGGCTTTTCGAACGCACCGACACCGGGGTCATCGCCACCAGCGGGCGTTTGAGGTCACCGTCGTGCTCCGCTATGTAGCGGCGCAGGACTTCCGCGCAGAGGCCCAGTACCACGTCGTTGAGAGTGACATCCCCGATGCTGGTCTTGACGCCCTTGAGCCGCGACAGAGACAGCGTTTTTCCCAGTACCTGGCGGTTGGCGGTGATCTGGCGGTTGAACGGCGAATGGGGGGCCGAGAACAGCGGGAGTGGCAGGGGCAGTTTGCTCAGTTGGCGCTGGATGACGCCGCGGGTGGCGGCTTCCGCCGCGTGGGCGGCCAGCGAGGCGATCCGGAATGGCTTTCGGGCCAGGTTGCTTCCCACCTGCAGCAGGGCGCGCCGTTCGCTGGGGGCCGCTTTCGGGTACCAGGGCTGGGGTGGACGTATGGGCTCCGGGGTGGCGCTGTACTCAAGCAGCTTGCCCATGATTTCCTCGCCGCTGAAGGCATCGATCGCCGCATGGTGCAGGCGCACGATCAGGGCAAAGCCGCTGGCGGATTCGCTGCCGGTTTCCGCATCGGTCGCAGCCAGCCCATCGACGAAGGTGATGTGCCACAGCGGGCGGTCGCGTTTGAGCGGCTCCTGCATGATGCGCGAGGCCAGTGCCAGCAGGCTGTCCTGGTCGTTGCGGGCGCCCATCTTGACGTAGGCCAGGTGGCGTTCGATGGAGAAGTTGGCGTCGTCGACCCAGTAGGGGGCGCCGAGCCTGAGTGGTACCTGCTTCAGCTTCTCACGGAAGAAAGGCACCAGGTGTAGCCGGCTGCGCAGGTAAGATACGAATCGGCTGAACGTCAGCGGCTGGTCACAGGATTGACCGTCGAAAATATAGATCCCTCCGATGTGCATGGGCGCGGTATCGGATTCCAGGTAGAGAAAGGACGCATCCAATTCGGACAACTGCCGCATCTGGGACTCCCTGCGTTAACAGCCTCGGGTCTATGGGGAACGTTGGCCATTGTGCGTTCCCGGTCCGGCAGCGTCGAGGCGCATACCGGCCTGATTTCTGGCTTCTGGGGCCTTTCCGGGCTCAACCGTTTCGGCTATTGGGTGTGTGGATCGATCCAGCGGCTGAACTGGTGCGGTTCCGAGAGTTTGTCCCAGAACCATTTCAGGGCGTTGCCCTGGCACCTGAGTTCGCCGTTCTGGTTGTCCTGATGCCGGGCCAGGTGAATGACGGCTGGCTGGCGCACGGCCTCCACATTCAGCTCCACCAGTTCACCGCTGGCGAGCGATTCTCTGATCAGTGGCTCGGGTAGCCAGCCTACTCCCAGTCCGGCCTTCTGCGCACTGATCTTTTGCGCGATGTTGCTGACGGTAATGGTGCGCTGGCGCGAAAAAATGCCGGTCGTGCCCGGTTGCAGGTGGCGTGCCGAGTCGGCGGCGACCACCGCCGGGTAGGCCGATACCACCTCCTCGTTGATCGGGCCCTGGTGGCGGGTGAGCGGATGGTCCGGCGCCACGGCATAACGAAACGGAATCTGCCCGAGGATTCGGGTCATGAACTGGCCGGCAGGACGGCTCATGGCGTCGGCGCCGAAGACCAGGTCCACTCGGCGACACTGCAGCGCATCCCAGGCTCCGGTGAACACCTCCTCGACCAGTTGGATCTCCACCGGCACGCCCAGCGCCTGGAACTCGCGAATGGCGGGGTACAGTGCTTCCATGGGCAGCAGGCTGTTGACGGCGATCTTGATCCGCGTTTCCCAGCCCTGTGCCACCTGCTTGGTGGCGTGGGCCAGGGCATCGGTGGCGTCCAGCAGGGCGCGCCCCTCATCCAGCAGGTAGCGCCCGGCGGGGGTGAGCCTGGCGCGATGACCGGTCCGGTCAAAAATATCGATGCCCAGATCGTCTTCCAGTTTCTGCACGGTGTAGCTGATGGCCGAGGGCACGCGAAACAACTCGCTGGCCGCGCCGGCAAAACTGCCCTTCCGCTCGATGGCGTCCAGGACTTTGAGGGCATCAATGGTGATGGCGTTATGCATGTTCAGTCAGTTTGAAGGAGTTGGCCAGAATTCATCGTTTGAGTCCCTGTCAGTGTAATCGTAGTCTGCGGAAAAGGGCCAGCCGGGCGGACTCGATTCCCGGAGCCCAAGTACGAATCCATTGAAACGGGAGGCCCCATGGGATTGCTGATTGACGGCCAATGGCACGACCAGTGGTACGACACGTCGAAAACCGGCGGCAAGTTCGAGCGGGAAAGTGCGCGATTTCGCAACTGGGTGACGGCCGATGGCGAGCCGGGGCCCACGGGTGAGGGCGGCTTTCCGGCGGAGTCGGGTCGCTACCACCTGTATGTCTCCATGGCGTGTCCCTGGGCGCATCGCACACTGGTATTCCGCGCCCTGAAAGGATTGGGGCGCCATATCTCAGTCAGCGTGGTGCATCCTCACATGCTGGACAATGGCTGGGAGTTCCGGCCCGACTCCAGCGACCATCGGGATGACATCAACGGAAAGCGGTTTATGCACGAGGTATACACGCAAGTAGCGCCGGACTACACCGGCCGCGTGACCGTGCCTGTGCTCTGGGACAAGCATCGCCAGACGATCGTCAGTAACGAATCGGCCGAGATCATCCGCATGTTCAATCGCGCTTTCGATGGTCTCGATGGCGTACGATCGGACCTGGATTTTTATCCTGCCGGCTTGCAGGGCGAGATCGAAGCCGTCAATGAGCGGGTCTACCACACCGTGAACAATGGCGTTTACAAGGCGGGCTTCGCCACGTCCCAGGCCGCCTACGAGAAAGCCTTCGGGGAGCTGTTCGATTCACTGGACTGGCTGGACGAGCGGCTGGCGTCATCGCGTTTCCTGGCGGGTAATCGGTTGACGGAAGCCGACTGGCGCCTGTTCACCACGCTGGTTCGTTTCGACGCGGTTTACTTCGCTCACTTCAAGTGTAACCGCCAGACCCTGGCGAGCTTCCCCCACCTGGCCGGCTACCTGCGGGACCTGTACCAGGTGCCGGGGATCGCCGGGACGGTGGACATCGAGCAGATCAAGCAGCATTACTACGTCAGTCAGCGGACCGTGAACCCGACCCAGATCGTGCCCGTCGGCCCGCGGTTGAACTTCGAGTTGCCCCACGGTCGTGAGGCATTGGGAGAGATGCCGGCGTTCTGACGCCGGCCGGATTTTCAGGCGGTGCGTGCGACCGCCACTTCCGTCAGCAGGATCAGCGCGTCGCGGTGGTCCGACGCGGGCAGCGACTCGGCGCAGGCGCGGGCCTGTGCCGCTTCGTCGTGGGCTTTCCGAACGGTGTAGTCCAGCGCGCCGGAGGTCTCGACGATCTCGATAATGCGCGACAGATCGTCCAGGCCACCCTTGCGAATCGCCTGGCGGATCAGCTGCGCGTCGGCTTCCGGCGCATTGGCCATGGCATGGATCAGCGGCAGGGTGGGTTTTCCCTCGGCCAGGTCGTCACCGACGTTCTTGCCCATTTCGGCGGCGTCGCCCCGGTAGTCGAGCACGTCGTCCACCAGTTGGAACGCCATGCCCAGGTGCTTGCCGTAGGCTTTCAGGTTCTCTTCCTGTTCCTCCGTGGCGCCGGCCAGCAGGGCGCCGGTATGGGAGGCGGCCTCGAACAGCATGGCGGTCTTGTTGTGGATGACCGTCATGTAGTGACTTTCCGAGACGTCCGGATTGCGGGTGTTCATCAACTGCAGGACTTCGCCCTCGGCAATCACCGCCGTGGCGTTGGACAGGATGTCCATGATGCGCATGCTGTCGAGCTCGACCATCATCTGGAAGGCGCGGGCGTAGAGGTAGTCGCCCACCAGCACGCTGGGTGCGTTGCCCCAGCGGGCGTTGGCCGTCGCCTTGCCGCGACGCAGGTCGGACGTGTCCACCACGTCGTCGTGCAGCAACGTCGCCGTGTGCAGGAATTCGATAACCGCGGCCAGCTTCAGGTGGTTGTCCTGGCCGTAGCCCAGGGCCCTGGCGGAAAGCAGGACCAGCAGCGGGCGCAACCGCTTGCCGCCACTCTCCACGATGTACTGGGCAATCTTTTCGACAAGGGGAACATCCGAGGAAAGGCGGTGCCTGATGAGGTCGTTGACGCGGGAAAAGTCGTCCGCGACGGTGTCGTAGATACGCTGCGCTGTCATGCAGATGATCCGGTCTGAAAGGAGGGAGAACGCGGCAATGCTAGGTTTTGCTCCGGGGACTGTCAACTTGAGCGGCCCATCGGCTTCGGGCTGGATGGCGTTGTTGGCCCAATGGGGCGATTACGTGCGAAGAGTGCTTGTCACCGGCGGCTGGTTTTCGTACAATTGCGCGCCCTAACTCATCCCAACCTGCGCTCCCTGCTATAGGGTTGCCGAAGCGCTTCCCTTAGAACCAGGTGGATTCAAGAGCAGGGATGGGTCAATCGCGGCCCCGTCAGTTATCGGGGCGGCCGACAAGCGGAGAAGACCATGTACGCAGTTATTGTCAGCGGTGGTAAGCAGCACCGCGTCGCTGAAGGCGATGTCCTGAAGCTGGAAAAGATCGAAGTTGAAACCGGAAGCAACGTCGAATTCGACCGCGTCCTTCTGGTTGCCGATGGCGACAGTGTCAAAGTGGGTGAGCCGGTGGTTGACGGTGCAACCGTCAGCGCGGAAGTGGTTCGTCACGGCCGCGGCGACAAGGTGAACATCATCAAGTTCCGTCGTCGCAAGCACAGCATGAAGCGTCAGGGCCACCGCCAGTGGTTCACTGAGGTCAAGATCACGGGTATCAAGGGCTGAGGCTCTGAAACCCCATTAAAGGAGGCTAGTCATGGCTCATAAAAAGGCAGCAGGTAGTACCCGTAACGGTCGCGATTCCGAGTCGAAACGACTTGGGGTCAAGAGCTTCGGTGGTCAGTCCGTCAGTGCCGGCAGCATCATCGTGCGTCAGCGTGGCACCCGTTTCCACGCTGGTGTCAACGTCGGCCTGGGTCGCGACCACACGCTGTTCGCCAAGGCGGACGGTGTTGTTAAGTTCGAGACCAAAGGTCCGGAAAACCGCAAGTTCGTGAGCATCGTTCCAGCCCAGTAAGGGGCTCGACGCTTACCAGGCGAAAGCGGTTACAAAAAGCCCCGCAAGCTTGCTTCAAGCCTGCGGGGCTTTTTCGTATGGGTTATCCGGTTTTCTTTATAATGGCTGTGCATTCACTCCAGACGGGCGGGAATCATGAAATTTGTAGATGAGGCGACCATTCGGGTCCAGGCGGGCAACGGCGGTCACGGCTGCCTGAGTTTTCGCCGCGAAAAATACGTGCCCAAAGGCGGCCCCGATGGCGGTGATGGCGGCGATGGCGGATCGGTGTACCTGGAGGCCGATTCGGCCCTCAATACCCTGGTGGACTACCGTTTTCAGCGCTCCTACAAGGCGCAGTCCGGCGAGGGCGGTGCCGGGCGGAACTGTTCCGGTCGCAAGGGCGAAGAGTTGGTGCTGTCAGTGCCGGTGGGAACGACCGTGGTCGACATGGATACCCACGAAGTGCTGGGCGATCTGACCCGCGCCGGTGAGCGGCTGAAAGTGGCCCAGGGTGGTTTCCACGGGCTGGGCAATACCCGCTTCAAATCCTCGGTCAACCGGGCGCCGCGTCAGACCACCAACGGTACCCCGGGCGAGGTGCGTAACCTGCGCCTGGAACTGAAGGTGTTGGCGGACGTGGGGCTGCTGGGGCTGCCCAATGCCGGCAAGTCCACATTCATCCGTGCAGTGTCGGCAGCGCGTCCCAAGGTGGCGAACTATCCCTTTACCACGCTGGTGCCCAATCTGGGTGTGGTTAGTGTGCAGGCCCACCAGAGTTTCGTGGTGGCCGATATCCCCGGTCTGATCGAGGGGGCGGCCGAAGGTGCGGGCCTGGGCATCCGCTTCCTCAAGCATCTGGTGCGCACACGGTTGCTCCTGCACATGGTGGACGTGGCGCCTTATGACGGTACGTCACCGGTTGAGAGTGTGCGAGCCATTGCCGGCGAGCTGGAAAAGTTCAGCGAAACCCTGGCCGGTCGCGAGCGCTGGCTGGTGTTCAACAAGGTGGACGTGCTGCCGGAAGACGAGCGCGAGTCCGTGTGCCAGTCGATCGTCGACGAGTTGGGCTGGGAAGGCCCGGTGTTCCGTGTTTCGGCGTTGAGTGGTGAAGGTACCAAGCCGTTGTGTCAGGCGGTGATGCGCTGGATCGAGCAGCGTGCCGAGGAAGAGGCGGACAACCCGGAGTTGGCCGAGCGTGAAGCGGAATTGCGCCGGCAGATGGACGACGAGGCGCGTGAGCAGATCGAGGCGATCAAGGCCGCCCGTCGTGCCGATCGCGAGAACGACGACTTCGATGACGACGACGATGATGATGATGACGGCGTCGAGGTGGTGTACGCGCCGGAGTAAACGGCGCCGAGCAGGTGGCCGTCCGTCAGTCGGGCGGCTGGTAATGACCGCCAGGTTTGGGGAGTAGGCAGGTAGGCTATGTCAGAACGTCGACGGATTGGGGGCGCCCGGCGCCTGGTGGTGAAAATTGGCAGCGCCCTGCTGACCAACGATGGTCGGGGTTTGGACGTACCGGCGCTGGCCGGCTGGGTCGACCAGATGGCCGCTTTGATCCGTAGCGGTGTTGAGGTGGTGCTGGTTTCCTCCGGTTCCGTGGCCGAGGGGATGAGCCGGCTGGGGTGGTCGGCCCGTCCGCAGCACCTGCATGAGCTCCAGGCAGCCGCCGCCGTTGGGCAGATGGGGTTGGTCCAGACCTGGGAGGCGCAGTTCAAGCGCCACGACTTGCACTCCGCCCAGGTCCTCCTGACTCACGACGACCTGTCCGACCGCAAGCGTTACCTGAATGCACGTAGCACGCTGCGAACCCTGCTGGATCTGGGGGTGATTCCCATCGTTAACGAGAACGACACGGTGGTCACCGACGAGATCCGTTTCGGCGACAACGATACGCTTGGTGCGCTGGTGGCGAACCTGGTCGAAGCCGATGGCCTGGTCATCCTCACCGACCAGGATGGTCTGTTCGACCGGGATCCCCGCAAGCATCCCGATGCGCAGTTGGTGGATGAGCGCCTGGCCAGCGACGGCGAGCTGGATGCCATGGCGGCCGGCGGGGCCGGCATGCTGGGGCGTGGCGGTATGCAGACCAAGGTCCGCGCGGCGCGTTTGGCGGCGCGCTCCGGTGCCTTTACCGTGATCGTGGGAGGCCGTCTCGAATCCGTGGTGCAGCGTTTGCGTGACGGGGAGGCGTTGGGCACGCTGTTGTTGCCCGAGCAGGAGCGTCTGGCGGCGCGCAAACAATGGCTGGCGAGTCATCTGAAAACCCGCGGGCAACTGGTCCTGGACGCCGGTGCGGTGCGGGTGCTGTGCAAGGGTGGGCGCAGCCTGTTGCCGGTAGGGGTGCGTTCCATTTCCGGCCAGTTCCGGCGGGGCGAAATGGTGTCCTGCGTTGACGAGGCGGGGCGCGAAGTGGCTCGTGGCCTGGTGAATTACGACGCGGATGAGGCTCGGGCGATTGCCGGGCGTTCCAGTGACCGGATCACCGAAGTGCTGGGCTACGTGTCCGACGAGGAGGTTATCCACCGGGATAATCTGGTCATTGTGTGATCTGACATCGCGTGGCGTAACGTCGCGCCACTGAATTTCAGGCATAAAAAAACCGGCCATTGGCCGGTTTTTTTCAGACTGCAGGATCAGGCGCTTTTCAGGGCCTTGATCTTGGTCGACATGCGGCTCTTCAGGCGGGCCACCTTGTTCTTGGTGTAGATGCCCTTGTTGACCATGCTGTCGAGAATCGGCTGGGCAGACGTGAAGGCCGCCTGGGCTTCTTCGTAGTTGCCAGCTTCGATCTTGCTTTGTACTTTCTTCACGTAGGTGCGCGACATGGAACGCAGGCTAGCGTTGTGCTTGCGGTTGTTCTCGTTCTGACGAGCGCGCTTACGGGCTTGGGGAGAGTTTGCCACCGTATAACTCCTGAAATTCGTTTCTGAACAATAACGGGCGCGCCAACAATCAGCGCCTCAAAATAAATGACGCGGAACTATGCCGTTTAAGGGGCGTGATGTCAAGTGAAATCCCCCTCAAATCCCCGTCGCGCGGGGCTGTGGTAGACTGCCGTGCGCCGGCGGTCGGAGGCCCTGAAAGGGGCCATCCAGAGGCCGTCAGCGTCCCATGATTCCGTGCGAAAAGGAAGTGCATTGATGGCGTCCGAGCCAGCCCAGAAGGTTTCCAAGGAGTCTGCTCCCAAAGCGCCCGGTCTGCTGCGCTCTTCCGGCGTCGTTGGTGTCATGACCATGTTGTCCCGGGTGTTGGGGCTGGTGCGGGACATGGTGATTGCCCGCTACTTTGGCGCCGGCGCCGGGGCGGATGCGTTCTTCGTCGCCTTCAAGATTCCCAATTTCCTGCGTCGCCTGTTTGCCGAGGGTGCGTTTTCCCAGGCGTTCGTGCCGGTGCTTTCGTCCTACCGGGAGAAAGAAGCGATCGGCGCTGTGCGCCAACTGGTCAATGCCGTGGCGGGCAGCCTGGGTCTGGTGCTGCTGGGGGTGACGCTGGTGGCGATGCTCGGTTCGCCGGTGCTGACCATGGTGTTTGCGCCCGGGTTTATTGACGAGCCTGAAAAATTCGCCCTGGCCAGCGACATGCTGCGCATTACCTTTCCCTATCTGTTACTGATTTCGCTGACCGCCTTTGCCGGGGCGATCCTCAACAGCTACGACCGCTTTGCCGTGCCGGCTTTCACGCCGGTCCTGCTCAATCTGGCGATGATCGGCGCGGCGATTTTCCTGTCGCCGCTGATGGAAACGAAGGTGATGGCACTGGCCTGGGGTGTCTTCATCGCCGGGGCGCTGCAGCTGTTCTTCCAGCTGCCGTTCCTGATGCGTCTCGGGCTGTTGCCCAGACCGCGGGTGGATTATCGCCACGAAGGCGTGCGGCGCGTGCTCAGGCTGATGGCGCCGGCTCTGTTTGGCGTCTCGGTCAGCCAGATCAATCTGCTGCTGGACACGGTGCTGGCCTCGTTCCTGCAAACCGGCAGCGTGTCCTGGCTGTATTACTCCGACCGCCTGTCCGAGTTGCCGCTGGGGGTGTTCGGCGTGGCGATCGGCACCGTCATCCTGCCCAACCTGTCGCGCAAGCACGCGGCGGAGGCGCCGGATCAGTTCGCCCGCACGGTCGACTGGGCGATTCGTGCCGTCCTGCTGATTGGTGCGCCCGCGGCGCTGGCGCTGGCGATGCTGGCGGAGCCGCTGATAGCCACGCTGTTCCACTACGGTGAGGTGACCGGGCGCGATGTGGTGATGTCGGCCCAGAGCCTGCGAGCCTATTCTGCGGGCCTGCTGGCGTTCATGCTGATCAAGGTGCTGGCTCCGGGATTCTTCGCCCGTCAGGACACGCGCACGCCGGTGAAGATCGGGGTCATCGCGATGGTGGCGAATATGGTTTTCAATCTGGCGCTGGTGCTGCCGCTGGCCCACGCGGGGCTGGCGCTGGCGACGTCGCTGTCGGCCTGGCTCAACGCAACCCTGCTGTGGCGCGGGCTGCGCCGGGAGAAGGCCTGGCAGGTGCAGGCCCGTTGGTGGCGCTTCCTACTGCAGTTGCTGGTGGCCAATGGCGCCCTGGCGCTGGTGGTCTTCTGGCTGAACAGCCCGGTCGATCAGTGGTTGGCCATGAGTGGGCTGCAGCGGGCGCAGCAGATGGGGTTGTTGGTGGTGGCCGGCGCGGCGGTTTACTTCCTGGTGCTGGTGCTGGCCGGTGTGCGCTTGCGTCACTTCCGGCTGAAATAGGTCCATGCCTCGGTATGGCGCATCTTATCCCGCTGCGCCAGATCGTTTATAATCGCGTGTTTTATCACCAAGACCCGCCAAAGGTGCGTAGTTCATGCGTCTCATCAGAGGCCTCTCCAACCTGAGAAGACTCAAGGCCCGGGCCGATTCACCGTTGAGGAACGGTTGTGTGGCCACCATCGGCAATTTCGACGGGGTGCACGTCGGCCACCGGACCATCATCGAGCAGGTAAAGACCCGCGCCCGCGATCTGGGTGTGCCCAGCCTGGTGATGGTGTTCGAACCCCAGCCCCGCGAGTTCTTCCAGGGTAACGAAGCGCCGCCGCGCCTGACCGGCTTTCGCCAGAAAATGGAAGCCCTGCGCGAGGAAGGCGTCGACGTGGTGCTGTGTGTCCGTTTCGATGAACAGTTTCGTCAGTATTCCGGGATGGGGTTCATCGAGGACATCCTGATCGATGGCCTGGGCGTGCGTCATCTGGTGATCGGCGACGATTTCCGGTTCGGCTGCGACCGTGCCGGCGATTTCGAACTGCTGGAACGCGTCGGGCAGCAGGAAGGGTACAGCGTGGAAAGTACGCGTACCGTGGAAGTCCGGGGTGAGCGGGTCAGCAGCACCCGGGTACGCCAGGCGCTGCAGGCCAATCGCCTGCGCGAGGCCTCGGAACTGTTGGGCCGGCCCTACGCGATCGGCGGCCGGGTGGTGTACGGGCGCCAGTTGGGACGCCAGATTGGCGCGCCCACCGCCAACATCAACCTGCAACGGCTCGCGGCCCTGCGCGGTGTCTACGTGGTGCGCGCCGAGCTGGAAGACGGGCGCGCGTTCGACGGCGTTGCCAACATCGGCCTGAGGCCCACCGTTGACGGCCGCCAGCCGTCCCTGGAAGTGCACCTTCTGGACTTTACTGGCACACTGTATGGCCAGCATATGCGGGTGGTTTTCCGCCATCCGCTGCGGGACGAGATCAAGTTCGATTCCGTTGATGCGCTCAAGGCCCGAATTGAGCAGGATTTCCGTGACGCCCGCACCTGGCTGGCCGCACACTGAAACCACCCGAGTCGCATTTCAACTGCATGATTCACCATTGACCGATAGAGCACTATGAGCGATTACAAGCACACCCTGAATCTGCCGGAAACCGGGTTTCCGATGCGTGGCAACCTGGCCAAGCGCGAGCCGGACATGCTCCAGCGCTGGCAGGACGCCGATATCTACGGGAAACTGCGTCAGGCCCGTCAGGGCCGGGATCGCTGGATCCTCCACGACGGCCCTCCGTACGCCAACGGCAGCATTCATATCGGTCACGCGGTCAACAAGATTCTCAAGGACATGATCGTCAAATCCCGCAGCTTCATGGGCTACGACGCGCCCTACGTGCCGGGCTGGGACTGTCATGGCCTGCCGATCGAACACAAGGTGGAGCAGGAAATCGGCAAGGCGGGCGTGAAGGTGGATTACAAGACCTTCCGCCAGGCCTGTCGGGATTACGCGGCCAAGCAGATTGAAGGGCAGAAAGCCGACTTTATCCGCCTGGGTGTGTTTGGTTCCTGGGACAAGCCCTACCTGACCATGGACCCGCAGGTGGAAGCGGACATCATCCGGGCGCTGGGTCGCATCGTCGACAACGGCCACTTGGTGCGCGGTTACCGGCCGGTGTACTGGAGCGTCGTGGGGCAGTCCGCGCTGGCCGAGGCGGAAGTCGAGTATCAGGACAAGACGTCCACCCAGATCGACGTGCGTTTCACTGCCGCTGATCAGGACGCGGTGCTATCGGCGTTCGGCGTCTCCAGCGGCGAGGGCGCCGTCTCCGTTGTGATCTGGACCACCACGCCCTGGACCATCCCGGCCAACCAGGCGGTGTCGCTCAACGCCGAACTCTCCTACGCGCTGGTGCAGGTGGATGCCGGCAACGGCCCCGAGCGCCTGGTGCTGTCCAGCGATATGCTGGAAGACATCATGACCCGCTGGTCCATCGAGGATTACCAGGTCCTGGGTACCTGTGACGGCGCGGCGCTGGAGGGCCAGAAGCTGCAGCACCCGTTCTACGACAAGCAGGTGCCGGTGGTGCTGGGCGATCACGTGACCACCGACGCCGGTACCGGCGCGGTGCATACGGCGCCGGACCACGGTATGGAAGATTTTGAGGTGGGTAAGGTCTACGGCATCGATACCCTCAACCTGGTCCAGGCCGACGGCACCTACACCAGTGCGGCCGGCGAATTTGCCGGTGTGCATGTCTATAAGGCCGACGATCCGGTCTGCGCCGCCCTGGAGCGTGAAGGCAAGCTGGTGCGTAAAGAGAAATTCCAGCACAGCTACCCGCACTGCTGGCGCACGAAGACGCCGCTGATCTACCGCGCCACGCCGCAGTGGTTCATCAGCATGGAAGCCAAGGGGCTGAAGGAAGGCGCCCTGGAAGCCATCAAGGGTGTGCGCTGGGTGCCGGCCTGGGGCCAGAACCGGATCGAGGCGATGGTGGAGCAGTCCCCGGACTGGTGCATCTCGCGTCAGCGGACCTGGGGTGTGCCCATTGCGCTGTTCATCCACAAGGAAACCCAGGAGCTGCATCCGGAAACCCCGGAGCTGATCGAAGCGGTCGCCAAACAGGTGGAAGAGGGCGGCATCGACGCCTGGTACGACCTGGACGCGGCCAGCCTGCTGGGTTCCGACGCCGAGCACTACGACAAGGTGACCGACACCCTGGACGTCTGGTTCGACTCGGGCGTGACCCACGCTTCGGTCCTGTCCAAGCGTGAGGACCTGGGCCAGTTCCCGGCCGATATGTATCTGGAAGGCTCCGATCAGCATCGTGGCTGGTTCCAGTCCTCCCTGAAAACCTCCATCGCCATCAACGGCGTAGCGCCGTATCGCCAGGTGCTGACCCACGGCTTCACCGTGGACGGCAAGGGCCGCAAGATGTCCAAGTCCCTGGGCAATGTGATCGCGCCGCAGGAGGTGATGAACCAGTTGGGCGCCGATATCCTGCGGCTGTGGGTGGCGGCGACCGACTACAGCGGTGAGATGACGGTCTCCAACGACATCCTCAAGCAGACCGCCGACGGCTACCGCCGCATCCGCAACACCGCGCGCTTCCTGCTGAGCAACCTGACCGGCTTCGACCCGGCGCAGCACGCCGTGGCGCCCGAGGACATGCTGGCCCTGGACCGCTGGATGGTGGATCAGGCGCTGGCGATGCAGCAGGCGCTGGACGAGGATTTCCAGAACTACGCCTTCCTCAAGGTCTACCAGAAGCTCTACAACTTCTGCGAGGCGACCCTGGGCGGCTTCTATCTCGACATCATCAAGGACCGCCAGTACACGACCCAGGCCGACAGCCTGGCGCGGCGTTCCTGCCAGACCGCCCTGTACCATGTGGCCGAGGCGCTGGTGCGCTGGATCGCGCCGATCCTCAGCTTCACCGCCGATGAGATCTGGCAGCACCTGCCGGGCGAGCATGGCGAGAGCGTGTTCCTCGAAGAGTGGTACGACAAGCTCGTCCCCCTGCCGGATGACCTGACTATGGGCCGCGACTACTGGGCCGTGATCCAGGGCGTCAAGGAAGCGGTCAATAAATGCCTGGAAGACGCCCGTAATCGCGGCGACATCAAAGGCTCGCTCAGCGCGGAAGTCACGCTTTACTGCGAAGGCGACCTCAAGGCGGACCTGGAAGCACTGGGTGAAGAACTGCGCTTCGTGCTGATCACCTCCGGCGCCCGTGTGGCGACGCTGGCCGAAGCGGGCGAGGCGGAAGTGTCCGGTTACGAAGGCCTGCGCGTTAGCGTGTCGGCCAGCTCGAACGAGAAGTGCGACCGCTGCTGGCACCATCGCGAAGACGTCGGCCAGCATCCGGCGCATCCCAAGCTGTGTGGTCGCTGCATCGAGAACATCGATGGTCAGGGTGAACAAAGGGCGTTTGCCTGATGATGGCGCGGGCAGAAGAGGCGAGCGTAACCCGCTCGCCGTTGAACTGGCTGTGGCTGGCGGTCCTGGTGATCGCCCTGGATCTGGGTACCAAGGCGCTGGTTTCGGCAACGCTGACGTATGGCGAGCCGGTACCGGTGTTGCCGTTCTTCAACCTGACACTGTTGCACAACACCGGCGCCGCGTTCAGCTTCCTGGCGGGCGCTGACGGCTGGCAGCGCTGGTTCTTCGTGGTGCTGGCCGTGGTGGTCAGCGTGGTGCTGGTGCGCTGGTTGGCGCACCTGAAGTCCGACGAGCGGTGGCTGGCGGTTGCCATCACCCTGATCCTCGGCGGCGCCATCGGCAACCTCTACGATCGCGTTGTGCACGGCTACGTCGTGGATTTCCTACACTTCTATTGGAATCAGTACCATTTCCCCGCCTTCAACCTGGCGGACACGGCGATCACCATCGGCGCCGTCATGATGGTGCTGGACATGTTTCGCAAGCCGTCCGATGCGTCGTCGGACCAGGGGGAATAGCAAGCATGAGTGCGCTTCCTGTTGAAAAGGGCACCCGG
The DNA here is from genome assembly GCF_003258515.1 of Marinobacter bohaiensis. Taxonomy (NCBI): domain Bacteria; kingdom Pseudomonadati; phylum Pseudomonadota; class Gammaproteobacteria; order Pseudomonadales; family Marinobacteraceae; genus Marinobacter; species Marinobacter bohaiensis. The sequence goes on along the minus strand of NZ_QGEH01000006.1, from coordinate 25,045 downwards.
GTAACGCTGCATTTCGCGCTGCGTTTGCCCGATGGCAGTGAAATCGATTCGACCTTCGGTAAGCGACCGGCGACCCTGGAAATCGGGGACGACAACCTGCCGGCGAACTTCGAGGCGTACCTGATCGGCCTGACCGCCGGCGACCGGCAGACCTTCGAAGTGCCACCGGAGAAAGCGTTCGGCCAGCACAACCCGTCCAACATCCAGACCTTCAAGCGTTCCGAATTCGGTCCGGACATGGTGCTGGAACCGGGCGCGGTGATTTCGTTCGCGGACGCTCGCCAGGGCGAACTGCCGGGCGTGGTTCATCACGTGGAAGGCGATCAGGTAGAGGTGGATTTCAATCACCCCCTGGCGGGGCGTACACTGACCTTCGAGGTGGAAATCGTCAGCGTCGAACCGGCGCAGACGACCCACTGATCAGCGCAACTGACTTCGAGCAAATCAGGACAGGCAATGCAAATCCGACTGGCCAACCCCCGTGGCTTCTGCGCCGGCGTCGACCGCGCCATTGAAATCGTTAACCGGGCGCTCGATGTATTCGGCGCGCCCATCTACGTGCGCCACGAAGTCGTGCACAACAAGTTCGTGGTCAACAACCTGCGCGAGCGCGGCGCGATTTTCGTCGACGAGCTGCACGAAGTGCCCGACGACCATCTGGTGATCTTCAGCGCCCACGGCGTCTCCCAGGCGGTGCAGAATGAAGCCAAACGTCGTGGTCTCAAGGTGTTTGACGCCACCTGTCCGCTGGTCACCAAGGTGCATCTGGAAGTCATGCGCTACAGCCGGGACGGCCACGAGTGCATCCTGATCGGCCACGAGGGCCACCCCGAAGTGGAAGGCACCATGGGGCAGTACGACCGCAGCAACGGCGGCGACATCTACCTGGTGGAAGACGTCGAGGACGTGGCGAACCTGGACGTCAAAGACCCGTCCCGCCTCGCCTACGTGACCCAGACCACCCTCTCCATGGACGACACCGCCCGCGTCATCGACGCCCTGCGCGAACGCTTCCCCGAGATCCAGGGCCCGCGCAAGGACGATATCTGCTACGCCACCCAGAACCGTCAGGACGCGGTTAAACAGTTGGCCGGCGACTGTGATCTCATGCTCGTGGTGGGCTCCCCCAACAGCTCCAATTCAAACCGCCTGCGCGAACTGGCCGAGCGCATGGGCACTCCCGCTTACCTGATCGACAACGCCGACCAGATCGACCCGGTCTGGCTGGAAAACCGCCAGTCCGTCGGCGTCACCGCCGGTGCCTCCGCCCCGGAAGTGCTGGTGCACGACGTCATCAAGAAGCTGCAGGACCTCGGCTGCAACGCGCCGGAAGAAGTGCCCGGGCGGGAAGAGAATATCGTGTTCTCGATGCCGAAGGAGTTGCGGATCAAGGCGGTTGAGGTGAGCTGATAAGCCCGCCTCGCCAGCCTTGAGTTCCTGGCCCAACCTGAAGCGCCTTCAAGCCCCACCATACCGCGAAGCGATTTCTTCGCTCTCGACTAGCTCCCCTGATACCCGAATTGCGCACCGGTTCACGAGACCCATGGGGCGTGTACCGGTTATCCGGCATTCCTGACCGTTCGTCGCTATGCGCTTTCTGCTGCACCATCGATTCCTATACTGGAACCATGAAAATAGGATCGGTGGCTATGAAGTCTAAGCGTGGTTTTACCTTGATCGAGCTGTTGGTGCTGCTCATGTTGATCGGCATTGTGGCGGCGATTGCATTGCCCGGTTTCGGGCGTCTCGTCGAAAACAACCGTATCAGCTCGCTTTCCAACAGTGTCATCGGTGTTCTGAATTATGCCCGTTCCGAGGCGGTTCGCCGTGGAACCATCGTCAACGTTGTACCTACAGACGGTAGTTACGACGACGGCATCACGGTACAGGACGCTGGCGGCAATTCCCTGCGTGAGATCGAAGGGCCGGGCGGTGGCGTTTCCCTTGCCATGACCAGTGGAGCAGCCCTCTCGTTCCGGGCCAACGGAATGAGTGGCCAGGGGAATACGGTGCAGTATCAGGTCTGTGCTGATTCCGGTGAGGATGGCACGGAAATCAGTGTGACGGCTGGCGGTTTGGTCCGTTCAGCGCAGATTGTATGTCCCTGAGGAATGGAATGATGCGAAAGACAGTCCCCCGTCGCAGGGGCGCTCCAGTGGGGCAGCGCGGCTTTACCATGATCGAGGTTCTCGTCGCCGTGCTGATTCTTGCGATCGGCCTGCTCGGTGTTGCCGGTGTCCAGCTGCTCTCGATGCAGCAGACGTCGAACTCCAATATGCGTTCCGTTGCGACGATCTATGCCCAGGATGTGGCTGAGCGAGTTCGTGCCAATGGTGGTGCCAACTTGGGCGCGAGCGACCTGACCGCTATAGAAAATAACATGCAGAAGACGCTTGGCCCTGATGGCGACCTAACCGTGGAGATGGACGGGGATTTCGTGGATGTTCAGGTCCAGTGGAACGAGCGGGATCCGTTTGGTGGCAGCGATGGCGAAAGCGCTCAATCAATCACCCTGAGAGCCAGACTGTGAGTTTGAATATGAGGTTAAGTCGACGTTTCGGATTCTCTGGCCAGCAGGGCCTCTCGATTATTGAGCTCATGGTGGCGCTTGCGCTTGGGGCCTTGTTGACCATTGGGCTGGTGCAGATTTTTACGTCCAACAGCCAGACGTTCCGGCTGAACGAGGCCGAAGCCCGGGCGCAAGAGGCCGGGCGTATTTCGACCGACATCGTTTCGCGAGCTTTGCGGAATTCGGGCTATTTTGGCTGTTACCCGATTAACCCGGTCACGAACAGTCTCGATACCACGGACGATGATTACCAGCCCGGTCTGTATGACTATGAATTCGACGGTCTGTCCGCGGAGAATGCATTCCGGCCCAACGATGCGGTAGCAGGAACGGATTTCTTTGCCGTATCCGGTCTCCGTTCCAGCGGGGGTGTCGCCGCGGAAGCAGACGTGGTGTCTGCGTCCATCGAAGTGGACGACGAAGGGAATCTCGAAGCTGGCAGTATCATCATGATCAACGACTGTGAGAATGGCGATATTTTTGAGATTTCGGAGGTTCAGAACGACGGCACGACCATCACGCTGGTCGGCAACAATCAGGACAATGTTGATGGCCAGCCTGGCAACGACTTTTCCGCCAACGCGCCTGCGGCCTGCCCGGTAGGAGAGGATTGTTTGGGGTCGAGCTATGACGAGGGTGTGCAGATCCGCAATCCATATACCGAAATCTACTACATCGGGACGGGGCCTACCGGCAATCCTGCCCTGTTTTTCCGCGATGCGTCAGGCTCGGCCGTGGAACTGGTGGATAACGTTGTCGATATGGCCGTGCGATTCGGCGAGGGTACGGTAAATGGTGGAGTCACGAACTGGGAGGACAATCCGGCGTCCGTTGCCGACTGGGGGGGCGTCATGGCTGTCCAGACCAGCTTTCTCGTTCGTGCAGGACAGAACAATGTGATCGCGCAAGCAATGAGCTACTGCTTTCCGGGATGGCTTGATTGTACCGATGACAACAACCTCACGACGGCGCCGGATCAACGGCTCTACCGGGTATATACCCTGACCACAACGCTTCGAAACAGGATTGACTGAGATGAGCATCAAACGTCAGCAAGGGGTGGCCTTACTGTTGTCACTGGTAATCCTGCTGGTTCTGTCCCTGTTGGCCATATCCGGGATGCAGGGCAGCGTTATGCAGGAGCGCATGGCGACGGCGCAGCGGGATGGGGTAATGGCGCTTGAAGTAGCGGAAACCGCGTTGGCCGAAGTTGAAGGGCAGTTGGATCAGATGACCGACCTGGGTGGTTTCGGTTCGGATACCGGGTTCTACGACGTCAATGACGCCCCGAGCCCGTTCGACGAGGATACCTGGACGGCTGACGGCTCCGCGACCGCCAGCTCGGTTGACGGCATGACGCCTCGCTATTTCGTGGAGTATCTGGGCAAGGTTGTACTGGACGAAGAGGGGCAACTGCCTCGGGACCAGGGGCAGTACGGGAGCTCGGATCAGGTCGAGATGGATTACGCGCGCATAATTGTCATGGCTCAGGGACCGTCGGGGCAGAGTCGCCGGTTGCTGGAGAGCTATTACGTATTCGAGCCCGAAGGACTGGCGGGTGCCGGGGCAGGAGGTTAAATCATGAAGTGGATGGTTGAGAAGTTCAGGGTATTGCTGGTCGGGATGGCCATGGTGCTGCCGACGGCCGGTTATTCCGCCGCGCCGGATCTGGCTCAGGAGCCGCTTTTTGTGGGCTCTCCGGTGGCTCCTAACTTGCTGTTTATTATTGATGACTCTGGCTCGATGGAGCGAGAGTACATGCCAGATAGCATCTCTCGTTATTCAGGCGTGGAATACACTTGTAATGAGTGGACAGGACGTGGGCGCAATCGGCGCTGTGTGGATGGAGAGTACTCGGGTGATAAGGCCTACTATCCGTTCTACTATTCCGCGAAAGTTAACAAAGTCTACTACAGCCCAAGTATTACTTACCTGCCGCCTTTCAAGAAAGATGGGTCCGGGAGGATGTCTGGTTCCTCGTATACCAATGCATCTGAAAACGGTTATTACTCAAGTAGCAACAATAATGACTTGAGTGATGATGAGTTTGAGTTCGGGAACTACGATTTCAAGAATGGCTTTTATTACGCTTTTGATTCTAGTAACTCAGGCTGTGGCGGAGCAAATGATGTTTATGAAAGCGACTGTTACGACTATGTCGACGTCAATAATCTGAGTGCGTCTGATAAGGCTAATTTCGCGAACTGGTATTCATACTATCGAACGCGGATGATGATGAGTAAGGCCGGCATCGGCGAGGCTTTCAATTCGTTGCCGGAGTATTTTCGACTCGGTTGGGGTGCGATTAACAATGGTCGCCAGGACGTCGATGACGCCGATAACATTCGAGCCGTCGAACAGGGCGTTCGCGAGTATTCATCAAATCACCGGACCAATTTCTATGATTGGTTGTATGGCGAGTATGGCAATGGGAGCACTCCGTTACGACGGGCCCTTGAAGGTGCTGGAGAATATTACGAAGAAAGCCTTCATGCCTGGCGTGACAAGCCCGAGAACGGCAACTCGTCTGGTAATCCCGCGAGGGAATGTCGGCGTGCCTACACGATCTTGATGACTGATGGGTATTATAACGGGAGCGATCCGTCCGATAACGTAGAGAAGTCGGATGACGAGAGTGGTAAATCCATAAATAACCCGAAAGGCGAGAACTACCAGTATTCCCCGGTAGATCCGTTTAAGGATGGTCGTAACGATATTACGCTGGCCGATGTGGCCATGCACTACTGGAAGCGTGATTTGCGGTCGGATTTGGAGAATTTTGTACCAACCAGCGGTTCAGACCCAGCCTTCTGGCAACACATGTCCGTTTACGGCGTCGGGTTGGGGGTTACGGGCTCTGTTGACCCAGACTCGGCGTTTGATGCGATATCAACGGGTGATTACGTTGACTGGTGGGCTGGTAGCAGCGGTGAAAACAAGATCAATGACTTGCTTCACGCCAGTGTCAACGGGCGCGGTGGCTTTTTCAGTGCTGATGACCCAGAGACCTTTGCCACTCAGTTGGCGGGGACCATTGGCGATATTACGGCCGATGCAGGCTCGGCAACGGCGGTAGAGTTTGACGTGTCTTCGTTCCAGGAAGGGGCGCTGATTTTTTCCGCACAGTTTGACCCCAATGGCTGGTCGGGTGATCTCCAGGCTCTGGAGCTGGGAGGTGAAGATGAGCCGACCGTTCCCGACGCTGAAACCGCCATAGAAAACGGCGACGGGTGGTCGGCCAAAGCCATCCTGGACAACCGTGATCTCACAACCGACGATCGAACGATCATTACCTACTCGGATGACAGTTCGAAAGCCGTTGCTTTTCGTTGGGCCAACCTGGACACCGATCAAACCGATGACCTCAGCTACGGTGGCTCGGCGACTTTCGGTCAGCAGATTCTGAGCTTCATTCGAGGTGACCGAAGTAACGAGGATGGGTCGAAGATCCGGGAGCGCAGCAGCCGGCTTGGCTCGATCGTCAATTCGTCTCCGGAATATGTCGGTAAACCTGATGCCGGCTGGCCCGAAAACGCGCCGTTTGGCGTTGACGGCGAGCGCTATGCGGCATTCGCCAGTGCCAATGAGAATCGTACTCCGATCGCCTATGTGGGCTCCAACGACGGCATGTTGCACGGGTTCAATGCGACGGCCGATGGCGGTAATGAGGTGCTGGCCTATATTCCCAATTTTGTCTATTCCGACGGTGCCGACGACCAGGGGCTGCACTACTTGGCTGATCCGGACTATCAGCATCGGTATTACGTGGATTTGTCGACTCGTCAGCAGGATATTTATACCAAGGGGCGTGCGGCGGATGGCAGTGTGACTGCCGATAAAAGCTGGCGTAGTGTCCTTGTCGGCGGCGGCCGGGCCGGCGCCAAAGGTATCTACGCGCTCGATGTGACGGATCCGTCAGCCTACTCTGAGACGGATGCTGGGAAATTCGTGCTGTGGGAGTTCACAGCGGAAGACGACAACCGTCTTGGCTATGTTACCCAGCCTCCCATCGTGAGCATGGCGAAGTGGGGAACTGATGACGTGCGCTGGACAGCGTTTGTCGCCAATGGCTATGACAGCACTGCCGGAACCACGGGCTTCTTTATGCTCGATGTTGAAGGTGGGCTTGATGGTTCCTGGGATAATGGGGACTACCGTTACATTGAGTTTGAGAACGGTGGGGATGGTCTCTCACCGCTCACGGTTCTTGATACCACAGGTGATTATCTGTCTGACCGTATCTATGCCGGAGACCTGGATGGGAACGTTTGGGTAGCTACCGTGTCCACCGACGGAACCTGGGCATCCGACTACACCGTGTCTGCCCAGGACGACACTCCACAACCGCTGTTTACGGCGAGCCTCAACCAGCCGATCACTGCGGAGCCCAAAGTGGTAGCGCATCCCGACATGCCACGAGCCGGAAACGTACCGAACCTGTTGATCTTCTTCGGTACGGGGAAATACCTGGAAACGACGGATGTCTCCAATACGGATGGTCAAAGCGTCTATGGGGTCTGGGACCGGGGAGAGTCATCGCTGGACCGTGATGATCTCGCGTCGCGGACCTTAACGGAGGGGACTCAGACTGTTGATGGTGAAGTGCTCACCGTCCGGCAGTCTGGTGGCGATGACATTACCTATGGAAACGGCCAGTACGGTTGGTATGCGGATATGACTGACAGCGGCGAGCGGGTGATCGTCAGCGCCCAGACGCGCGGAGAGTTTATGTATATCAACTCGATGGTCCCCGATCTGGATCCTTGCCAATCGGGGGGCAGCGGCTGGCTGATGGCGTTTGGCCTGGATGGCCGGACACCGGAAGCAAAGGCGTTTGTGGATTTGCCTGAGAGCGTCGTGGGCTACAAGGTAAATGGGTTGCCCAACCAGTCAACCATCCTCGGAACCTTCCGTTTCACTCCGACTTCGGATGGAAACGTCGATGTTACTAAAATTCCGCCGCTCAGCGGCAGCGTAGCCGGTGCCGGTCGCCGCGGCTGGCAGGAGCTGGTCGAGTAATATCCGGTTCCTTTGGGCCGGTCCGATCCCATACGGACCGGCTCTTCCAGAAAGACCGACGCATTGCATAAAGGGCCGGCAGCTTGATGGCAGCCCATCAACGAGTAAGGAAGTAGTAATGAATCACCGATCACCAAGCCGTGGGTTTACCTTGATTGAACTGATGATCGTCGTGGCGATCATCGGCATCATTGCGGCCATTGCCTACCCCTCATACATGAACAACGTGCGGGACACTCGAAGAACAGCAGCCCAGGCTGACCTGATGGATTTGGCCCAGTGGATGGAACGGCAGTATTCCGCTGACTATAGCTACCTGGAAGGCGGGAATACGCCAGCTCTGCCGTTCACCGCGTCTCCCCAGAGCGGTACCAGCTTCTATAACCTCAGCCTGGTGGCCGGCGATATGACCCAGACCACGTATACGCTGCAGGCCGTGCCTACGGGCGACCAGGCCAACGACGACTGTGGAACGCTCACACTTAACCATACAGGTGCCCGGGGAAGCGCGGGCGGCGGTGACTGCTGGTAAGCCTTGAGCAGCGAATCGCTCAGCAATCGACGGGAGCGCCGTCGGAACCCTCCGGTATCCCGTCGCCGTCACTGTCTGGGGCAATGCGGATACGGCCGCCGCGGCTGATGATTAGCTGGGCGGCTTGCGTTCTGTCCCGGTTTTCGGGGCACCAGGTGATGTTGCCCAGATCGCTGTAGATGAGTCCGCTAGGCTGATACTGGAAGTAGCTGCTGTGTAGAGATCTTGCCTTTAGAGTGCCTGTTTCCGGTGAAGGCAAGGTGCGAAGGATGTGGGTTGCCGCGCTCAGCCCGCGCTCGTTGTATGGATCCACAAACAACGAAAGCGGGCCATTCCAGTCGTTTCCACAATGATTGGTTTCGTCCAGGGGGCAAACCGTAACAATCCGGCTGGAGTCGATAGCATAGTGGCGTGCGAAAGACATGAATGACAGCAAGTCGTGAATCGAGCTACGGCGTTGCGCTCCATCGATTAAATCGCTCATGGAGGGGATAGCGAATGAGAGGAGTATCGCGGCAAGGACGAGCGTCAGTAATAATTCGACCAGGCTAAAGCCTTGAGCGAAATAAGTCTTCATTCCTTTGAGTCCTTATTTCCATAGATTTCGAGAAATGTTCAGCGAGTGGGCGCTTCCTGCGCCTCGCTTCCTATCGACGTTATCGGAAAGAGCAGTACGGGTTCAAGCCTTTTTGACGCATTTGGCGACAGGTTAGGTCTCACTCCATCCCCAACTTCTTCAACTTATACCGCAACGCCCGAAAGCTGATCCCCAGCTTTTTAGCCGCCGCCGTCTTGTTCCAGCGGGTGGCTTCCAGCGCTTTCTCGATGGCCTTGCGTTCAATCGACTCCAGGTAGCTTTCCAGGTCCAGCTCGCCGTCTTGTGGTAATTCGACGGTGATGTCCCGTTCCTCGTCGGCGATCACTTCCACCTGGGGCGTGGGCACCGGGGCGCCGCCCATCTGCAGGTCGGCGGCGTCGATGCGGTCGCGGTCGCACAGGGTGAAGGCCCGTTCCAGGACGTTCTCCAGTTCCCGCACGTTGCCGGGGAAGGCGTACTGGCGCAGTTTGTCCAGAGCGGCGCTGGTGAGCGTTGCGGCGTCGCATTCGTAGTCCCGGGCCAGTCGATCGAGAATGTGTTTGGCCAGCAGTTCGATGTCTTCCCGGCGCTCGCGCAGAGGTGGGACTTTCAGTTCGATAACGTTGATGCGGTAGAACAGGTCCTGGCGGAAACTGCCGTCCTGGACCAGTGCCGGCAGGTCGCGGTGGGTGGCGCTGAGAATGCGCACGTCCACCGGCACTTCCCGGGAGTCGCCCACCGGCCGCACGGCTTTTTCCTGGATGGCCCGCAGCAGCTTGACCTGCATGTTCAGCGGCAGGTCGGCGACTTCGTCGAGGAACAGGGTGCCGCCGTCGGCGGACTGGAAGAGGCCCGGTTTGTTGTCGGTCGCCCCCGTGAAGCTGCCTTTTTTATGGCCGAAGAACTCGCTTTCCATCAGCTCCGACGGAATGGCGCCGCAGTTGACGGCGATGAACGGGCCGTCCTGGCGTGGCCCCTGCAGGTGGATCGTCCGCGCGACCAGTTCCTTACCGCTGCCGGATTCACCGCTGATGAACACGGGCGCCTGGCTGCGTGCCAGTTTGCGCGACTGGTTACGCAGGCGACGGATGGACTCCGACTGGCCGAGCAGCAGGCCCGGTTCGTCCTCGGCCGTTTCGTCCGCAGCCGGGCCGGAGAGTTTGAGCGCGCTGTTGACCAGTTCCCGCAGGCGCGGCAGTTCCACCGGCTTGGACACGAAATCGAAGGCGCCGGCCTTGAGCGATTCAATGGCGGTATCCATGCTGCCGTAGGCGGTGATCACCGCGACCGGCGTTTGCGGACAGGTCTGCTGGATCCAGTGGACCAGGTCGATGCCGTTGCCGTCCGGCAGGTTCATGTCGGTCAGGCACAGCTGCGGCGGCTCGCTCTCCAGCTGCCGTTTGGCGGAGGTCAGGTCCGCGGCGGTGCGCACCTCAATGCCCATGCGCATGAGGGTGATTTCAAGCAGCTCGCGAATATCCGGTTCGTCGTCGATGATCAGCGCTGTTGGAGTGGTCATTCTTGGCTCTCGTTAGGGTCGTTGACGTCGATCGAGATCAGTCGGTTATCCTGCATCAGATCAGGCGGCGATGATGCGCGAAGGTAATGCGGAAGCAGCAGCCCGGCTGTTCATTGTCGAGTAGCGCCAGGTGGGCCTGGTTGGCTTCGCAGAGTTCCCGCGCCAGGTAGAGCCCCAGACCGGTGCCGCTCTGGTCGGTGGTGAAAAAGGGCTCGAAAATATGCTCTTTCTTTTCATCGTCGATCCCGGGGCCCGCGTCCTGGATATCGATGTAGCTGCGCTCGCCGTCGCTGGTGACGCCGACCGTAATGCCCAGACAGGCCTTTCCGCTGTGTATCTCGCTGTAGCGCAGGCCATTGTCGCAGAGGTTGACCAGCACCTGCGCCATCTGACTCCGGTCGAAGCGGGCCGGAGGGGCATTGTCCGGCAAAACGAGGGTAATGTCAGGGCTCCGTTCACGGTCTCCACCGACGCCCTGTCGGTAGTCGTCCACCAGTTCGGCCAGCCACTCGTTGATATCGACCAGTTCGGTGTTGGCCGGGCGCCGACGGGACAGATCCAGCACGTTCTCAATGATGCCGTTCACGCGGCGCGAGTGACGCTGGATGATGTCCACCATCTTGCGGTCTGCGGCGTCGCAGTTGGGGGATTCGTTCAGCAGTTGGGCGGCGTGGCTGATGGCGCCCAGTGGATTGCGGATCTCGTGGGCAATGCCCGCTGTCAGTCGGCCCAGGGAGGCAAGTTTCATTTGCTGGGCCTGGAGCGTCACCTTGCTCATGTCCTCAATGAAGATCAGGATCAGGTCGCCGCGTTCCTGGTGCAGCCGGGTAAAGTTGGCCTGCAACATGGGCGCGACAGGGGCGGCCTGGAACGGCTCGGTCCGCGTTCCGGGGAACTCGAGCCACTGGTCCAGGCGTTCCTTGAGCGGTTCCGGCAGGTGCTGGACGGGTTGGGTCTGGCCGCTGTCGCCAAACAGCAGTTCGTGGGCCGCCGCGTTGGCCAGACGCAGCTGGCCGAACCGGTCGGTCACCATGATGCCGGTGCGCATGCGCTGGATGATCTGCTGGTTGATCTGCTCCAGCTCGTGCAGGCTGCGAGCCCGTGAGCTGGCGAGCTGTTCGCTGCGGATCATTCGCCGGGTGATGCTCTGGAGCAGGAATGCGGCGGCGAAATAGAGGATGCCCAGGGAGCCTGCGCGGACCACTTCGTCGGCGTTGGTGTCGAGGGTGAGGGCGGCCCAGCCGGCGACGCCCAACGACCCGATGGCGGCCAGGGCCGCATAGAACAGACCCACGCGGCTCGGCGTCAGGATGTTACCGGCCGCTACGGTGACAATGATCAGGTTGGCCAGGCCGCTGGTCATGCCAACGCTGAAGAAAAGCAGGCTGTGCAGCGCCACGATGTCGATCAGTATCGACAGCGTGATGTGCCGTTGCCGTGGCCGGAAACCGGTGAACAGCATGAGCGCGGTGAAAACGTTCAGCGTGAGGTAGATTAGCACGCAGATCTGGTAGATCTCGGGCAGGCGGAATTTGGTGTCCAGGGTGCCGGGGTCGATGAACAGCAGCCCGGTCAGGATCAGGCTGATCACCAGCCGGTAATGGTTATAGATGCGGAACAGGCGCGGGCGCTGGCTTTGCTGGAAAGGGAAAGAGTCGGTCTGTGCCGTGGGCGGACTGTCCGTCATCATCATGGGTTGCTGGATAAGCCGGTCGGTGGTCGAAGCGATTCAGGATTCGCAGGTATAATAGCGGTTTAAACCCGCTTGTGGACAGGAGAGAGGCATGAATTCCGGTCAGACTGATAAGCCGCCCGGCCAACGTTTGCGAGTCACCATGGCCCAGGTGGATTTCCTGGTGGGTGATATTCCCGGTAACGCCGACCGCATGCTGGCGGCCGCGCGGCAGGCGGTGGACGAGCAGCAGGCGGACATCGTGGTGTTCCCGGAGCTGTCGCTGACCGGCTACCCGCCGGAAGATCTGCTGTTGCGCCCGAGTCTGGATGGCCGGGTGGCGGAGGCGCTCGACCGTCTGGCCCAGGCCCGCCTGCCGGCGGCGCTGGTGGTGGGCACGCCAATCCGGCGCGGCGGACTTCTGTTCAACGCGGCCGTGGTCATTGAGGAAGGGGCTGTTCAGGCGTCCTATCTCAAGCAGCAACTGCCCAACTATCAGGTCTTTGACGAGGTGCGTTATTTCGCGGCAGGCACCGAACCCTGTGTGACGATGATCAAAGGGGTGCCGGTGGGCCTGACCGTGTGTGAGGACATCTGGACCGACGGCCCCGTTGAGCAGGCGGCCGCGGCGGGCGCCCGGCTGATCCTCAACCTCAATGCCTCGCCCTACGACATGGGCAAGCAGGCCCGCCGCAAGGCGCTGCTGGAGCGCCGCTCCCGGGACAACAACGTCAGTATCGTTTACGTGAATCTGGTGGGTGGCCAGGACGAGCTGGTCTTCGACGGTGGCTCGCTGGTCTATGACCACTCCGGTGAACTGGCGGTGGAGGTGCCGCAGTTCGCCGAAGGGCTGTACCCGGTCGATTTCCTGGTGGATCACCATTGCCAGCCGACGACTCGCTCGCCGATCCCGGAGCCGAGCCTGGAAGAGAACGTCTACAAGGCGCTGGTGCTGGGCGTTCGGGATTACGTCAACAAGAACGGCTTCAAGTCGGTGGTGCTGGGGCTTTCCGGCGGCATCGATTCGGCGGTGACCCTGGCGGTGGCGGCCGATGCCCTCGGCAAGGACCGGGTGAGGGCGGTGATGATGCCGTTCCGCTACACCTCCGATATGAGTCTGGAGGACGCCGCCGGACAGGCCAAAGCCCTTGGCGTCCAGTACGACGTGTTCTCCATCGAGCCCATGTACGATGCCTACATGCAGGCGCTGTCGGCACCGTTCGAAGGGACGCAGCCGGACACCACCGAGGAGAATCTGCAGGCCCGTCTGCGCGGTGTGCTGCTGATGTCCCTGTCCAACAAGTTCCGTTCACTGGTGCTGACCACCGGTAACAAGAGCGAGATGGCGGTGGGCTACTCGACGCTGTACGGGGATATGGCCGGTGGTTTCGATGCGCTCAAGGACGTGCCCAAGACCCTGGTCTATCGATTGGCGACCTACCGAAATACCCAGTCGCCGGTGATCCCTGAGCGGGTGATCACCCGTCCGCCGTCCGCGGAGCTGGCGCCGGACCAGAAGGATGAGGACAGCCTGCCGGGCTACGACGTGCTGGATGACATCCTGCACCGCTACATCGAGCGGGACCTGAGCGCGGAAGCGATCATTGCGGACGGTTTCGAGCGCGCCGACGTAGAACGGGTCGTACGACTGGTGGACATCAACGAGTACAAACGCCGGCAGGCGCCGATCGGCGTGCGGATTTCAGAGCGGGGATTCGGTAAGGATCGGCGCTATCCGATCACCAACGGCTGGAAACTGGGCAAGTAAGGTGGGGCAGGGGCCGGTCCTGACCGGCCCCCGGAACACTGACGGCTTTTACTCGTCGCCCACCAGGCCGAAGGTAATGACGCTGGTCAGTGAGCGCTCTTCGTGCTTGATGGTGCTCGGCTGATAGGTCATGTTTTCGTCAAAGGCATCGCTGTTGGGGTAGTTGATGGCCAGCAGCGCGGTGGCGTCTTCGGCCGCCTTGTTCAGGTCCAGGTAGCGATAGGTGTCGATCAGCATCTTCAGGGCGTCTTCCACCACCGGGGTGTTCGGGAAGTTCTCGACAATGTAGCGTGCCCGGTTATTGGCCGCGATGTACGCCTGACGCTTGATGTAGTACTGCCCGGCGTTCAGTTCCAGTTTGGCCAGGCGGTTGCGGATGGCAATCATGCGCTGGCGGGCATCGGGCGCGTAGTCGCTTTGAGGGTAGCGGTTGAGCAACTCGGAAAAATCGCGGAAAGCCTGGCGCTGTTCTCCCGGGTCGCGCTCGCTGATGTCGATGGGGAAGAATTTGCCCGCCAGACTGATGTCCATGTTGTAGGAGGCCAGACCGCGCATGTAGAGCGCGTAGTCTGCGTGCTCGCTCTGCGGGTTCAGGCGCAGGAAACGGTCGGCCGCCGCGCGGGCGCCTTCCAGGTCCAGGTTCTGGAAGCGGGCGTAGATCAGGTCCAGTTGAGCCTGTTCGGCGTAGCGGCCGAATGGATAGTAGGTTTCCAGGTACTCCAGGTTCTGCTCGGCTTCATTGAAGTTGCCGGAGTTCATGGCCGAGCGGGCCTCCTCGTAATAGGTCTTTTCCGGCAGGACCTCTTCCTGGGGTGAGTTGGAAGCACAGCCGGCTGTGACCAGCACGATCGACAGCAGCAACAAGCGAAAACCTGATCTCATGCCTGAATCCCGTATAATGAGTGACCGAGCGCCATTGTAACGACCCTTCCCGGTGTTGTGCAGGGTGCAAACATGTTTTAGCAGAACTTCAGGGGATTGAATGACCGCAGCAGACCGAATCAGCGGCGAATTCGAAGTGCCGGCCGAACTCAGCGACCGCAGGCTTGACCAGGCTGTGGCCGAGCTCATGCCGGAGCATTCCCGCTCCCGCATCCAGGGCTGGATCAAGGACGGCAACCTCACCGTCAACGGCCGCACGCGCAAACCGCGGGACAAGGTCATGCTGGGGGACGTCATTGCCGTGGACGCCGAACCCGAAGTCCAGGTGGCCTGGGAGGCGGAGTCCATCTCGCTGGACATCGTCTACGAAGACGAGCATTTGCTGGTGATCAACAAGCCGGCGGGCCTGGTGGTGCATCCCGCAGCGGGCCATGCGGCGGGGACGCTCGTCAACGCCGTGCTGCATCACGCGCCCGAGGTGGACAAGCTGCCCCGGGCCGGCATCGTTCACCGCCTGGACAAGGATACCAGCGGTCTGATGGTGGTGGCGCGCAGCCTCATTGCCCACACCTCGCTGGTGGACCAGTTGCAGGAGCGCACCATGGGGCGCGAGTATGACGCCGTCATGGTGGGAACGGTCACCGGCGGGAGCGTGGTGGATGCGCCGATTGGTCGCCATCCGACCCAGCGCAAGAAAATGGCCGTGGTGCCCGACGGCAAGCCGGCGGTGACCCATTACCGGCTGGTTGAGCGTTTTCCGTCTCACACGCACGTCCGCTGCAAACTGGAAAGCGGGCGCACCCATCAGATCCGCGTCCACATGGCGCACATCCGTCATCCGCTGGTGGGTGACCCGGTCTACGGCGGTCGCATGCAGCTGCCGAAAGGGTGTACGCCGGAGCTTCAGGATGTGCTGCGTGGATTTCAGCGCCAGGCCCTGCACGCCCGCCGGCTTACGCTGATGCACCCGGCAAGCGGCGAAGAGATGACCTGGGAAGCACCACTGCCCGAGGATATGACGGCGCTGGTCGAGGCCTTGCGCGCCCACGCCCGTGAGCAGGAGGCTTTATGAGCCTGCCTCTGCTGATCCCGGACTGGCCGACGCCGCCCGGAGTTCGCGCAGTAGTGACCACGCGCTTTGGCGGTGTTAGTGAGGCTCCTTTCAAATCCCTGAACCTGGGGGATCATGTGGGCGACGAGCCGAAGTCTGTGGCTGAAAACCGCGCCCGCCTGGCGGACGCTCTGGGGATGCCGAACGATTCGTTTGGCTGGATCCGGCAGGTTCACGGCACCGACCTGGTACAGCTTCCCGGCGACGCGGGGAGCGAAGCCGACGCCGCCTGGACGCGCGAGCGCCGGACGGTTTGCGCGATCCTGACCGCCGACTGCCTGCCGGCACTGTTCTGCTCCCAGGCCGGCGACCAGATTGCCGCCGCACACGCCGGCTGGCGCGGGCTGGCCGGCGGGGTTTTGGAGAATACGCTGGCGGCGTTCCCCTCACCGGGATCCGTCCGGGTCTGGCTGGGGCCGGCCATTGGGCAGGATGCCTTCCAGGTGGGGCCGGAAGTCCGGGATGTCTTTGTCGAGGAAGATCCGGCACTGGTGCGAGCCATCCAGCCGTCGGTGCGCCCCGGGTATTTCCTGGCGGACCTGTGTGCACTGGCTCGCGCGCGGCTGCTGAAAGCCGGTGTTCCAGAGGGCCAGATCTACGGCGGTGAATACTGCACCTACAGCGATATCGAGCGTTTCTACTCCTACCGTCGAGACGGCCAGACCGGCCGGATGGCGAGCCTGATCTGGCTCGAGTGATGTCCTCTTTCCGGGCTTTGTGCCGGCCCTGTCGCCTCCGGGGTTGACAGGGCGCAAAGCCCGGCCAGTTTTCTTCCTTCCCTGCTTGAAGTCCTCACCCCCGCCCCTACATTTAAGACAAAGCTAAGCGCCAGAGGCCGACTGTGAGGCCTCCTGCAACCGGCGCGTCATGACGAATTGAGGACACATCATGCGAATCGACAAATTAACCAGTCGTCTGCAGACCGCGCTGGCGGACGCCCAGTCCATTGCGGTCGGCAAGGATCACAATTTCATTGAACCGCTGCACCTGATGCAGGCCATGCTGGATCAGGATGCCAGTGCCATCAAACCGCTGCTCAAGCAGGTGGGCGCCGATCCGGCGCGCCTGACCCAGGCCGTGGCCCGGGAAATCGAGAACCTGCCGGAGGTAAAGGGCTCGGCGGGCGATGTCGCCATGTCGAACGATCTGGGCCGGCTGTTCAACATTGCCGATAAACTGGCCCAGCAGCGCAAGGACCAGTTCATTTCCAGCGAACTGGTACTGCTGGCGGCCCTGGAGGATCGGGGCACGCTGGGAAGGGTGCTGCGTGAACACAACATCGACCGTAAGGCCCTGGAAAAGGCCATCGACGAGGTGCGCGGCGGAGAGTCCGTCAACGACGCCTCGGCCGAGGAAAACCGCCAGGCCCTGTCGAAATACACCATCGATCTGACCGAGCGCGCCGAGGCCGGCAAGCTGGATCCGGTGATCGGCCGGGATGATGAGATTCGCCGCACCATCCAGGTTCTGCAGCGTCGTCGCAAGAACAACCCGGTGCTGATTGGCGAGCCGGGCGTGGGCAAGACCGCCATTGTTGAGGGGCTGGCGCAGCGCATCGTTAACGGCGAGGTGCCCGACGGCCTGAAAGACAAGCAGGTGCTGGCTCTGGACATGGGCGCCCTGATCGCTGGCGCCAAGTTCCGCGGCGAGTTCGAGGAGCGGCTGAAGGCGGTGCTCAACGAGCTGTCCAAACAGGAAGGTCAGATCATCCTGTTCATCGATGAGATCCACACCATGGTGGGGGCCGGCAAGGCGGAAGGCTCCATGGATGCGGGCAATATGCTCAAGCCGGCCCTGGCCCGGGGCGAGCTGCACTGTGTCGGCGCCACCACCCTGGACGAGTACCGTGAGAACATTGAGAAGGACGCGGCCCTGGAACGCCGGTTCCAGAAGGTGCTGGTTACCGAGCCCAACGAAGAAGACACCATCGCCATCCTGCGCGGGCTGAAAGAGCGCTACGAAGTGCACCACGGTGTGGAAGTAACGGACGGCGCCATCATCGCTGCCGCCAAGCTGTCGCATCGCTACATTACCGATCGCCAGTTGCCGGACAAGGCCATCGACCTGGTGGACGAGGCGGCCAGCCAGATCCGCATGGAGATGGACTCCAAACCGGAAGCGCTGGATCGTCTGGAGCGCCGGCTGATTCAGCTCAAGATCGAGCGGGAAGCGTTGAAGAAAGAAACCGACGCCGCCTCCAAGAAGCGGTTGACCGAGCTGAGCGACGTTATCACCGGGGTCGAGCGTGAATACGCGGACCTGGAAGAGGTCTGGAACACCGAGAAGGCGGCGTTGCACGGCTCCCAGAAGATCAAGAGCCAGCTGGAGCAGGCGCGCATCGACCTGGAGAACGCGCGCCGTACTGGCGACCTGGGCAAGATGTCGGAGCTGCAGTATGGCCGCATCCCGGAACTCGAGCGCCAGCTGGATATGGCGAGCCAGGCCGAGATGATGGAAATGAAGCTGCTGCGTAACCGCGTCACCGACGAGGAGATCGCGGAGATCGTTTCCAAGTGGACCGGCATTCCGGTGTCCAAGATGCTGGAAGGCGAGCGCGACAAGCTGATGCGCATGGAAGAGGCGCTGCATCAGCGGGTGATCGGCCAGGACGAGGCGGTGGAAGCGGTGGCCAACGCGGTGCGCCGATCCCGGGCCGGCCTGTCCGACCCGAACCGGCCCAACGGGTCTTTCCTGTTCCTGGGACCGACCGGCGTGGGCAAGACCGAGCTGTGCAAATCGCTGGCCTCGTTCCTGTTCGATACCGAGGAGGCCATGGTGCGCATCGATATGTCGGAGTTCATGGAGAAGCACTCCGTGGCCCGACTGATCGGTGCGCCTCCCGGCTACGTCGGCTACGAGGAAGGCGGCTACCTGACCGAGGCGGTGCGCCGGCGGCCGTATTCCGTCTTGCTGCTGGATGAAGTGGAGAAGGCCCACCCGGACGTGTTCAACATCCTGTTGCAGGTGCTGGAGGATGGCCGTCTCACCGATGGTCAGGGACGCACCGTGGACTTCCGCAACACCGTGATCGTGATGACCTCGAACCTGGGCTCGGACCTGATCCAGACCATGGCCGGGGAAGAGGAGTATGAGCCGATGAAGAACGCGGTCATGGAAGTGGTCGGCAACCATTTCCGGCCGGAGTTCATCAACCGTGTGGATGAGGTGGTGGTGTTCCACCCGCTGGCGCAGGATCAGATCCATGGCATCGCCCGGATCCAGATCGACTCGCTCAACCGCCGTCTGCGCGAGCAGGAGATGACACTGACGCTGACCGATGCGGCCATGAACCGGCTGTGCGAGGTGGGCTACGATCCGGTCTACGGTGCGCGGCCCCTGAAGCGGGCTATCCAGCGCCTGATCGAAAACCCGCTGGCGCAGCGTCTGCTCAACGGCGAATTCAGCGCGGGCGCGCAGATCGTCGCCGAGGTGGAGGGCGAAGGTCTGGGATTCACCGCCCAAGCTCACTAGCCGCGGTTGTTAATTCAACCTGAAACCAGAAAGGGGCCTTGCGACAAGGCCCCTTTCTTATGGTTCGGAAGAGGTTGCGAGGCGGTCTATCACCCGCCCCGGGGCTGATCAGTCCTGGCAGTCCTCGTTCGCGATCTTCTCGAACTCGGCTCTCTTCGTCTGGATTTCTTCCGGCGTCAGGAAACGCTCCTCGCCACCTTCCCGGACCTTGATGCGCGCGTGGCTGTTCAGGGTGTTGAGGTTGGCCTTGGCGATTTCGCAGTTCTTCTGGCGCTGTTTGGCAATCGCTTCTTCCTGACGGGTCAGTTTGTCTTTCTCGGCCTGCTCTTCGCGAGCCTCATCCATGGCTTGTACCTGTTCCTGCGGGCTGGCCTGGTCGCTGGAGCGGCTGGTGCCCGAGCGCACATCGACCGTTTCGCTGGTTTTGCCGGTCGGCTGGCGGTCGCCGAAGTGGGTGACGCCTTCGTCGTCTGTCCATTTGTAGACGGATTCGGCCTGGACGCTCATGGCGCCGAAGGCGATGATCAAACTGAGCAGAAGTCCTGAAATTTTCATGCGGGTACTACCTGTTTTCTGTGAGCCCGGTAATCCATTGCGACCGATGGCTACCCATCGACTGGCCCCATTCTGCCACGGGTTGTCGCCTTGTGCTCAAGATTAGCTGAAATCTGTGCGTTGGCTAACGGCTCCGCCGCTGGAAACGGGACGAACGAATCGCCGGGAAAGCGCGTGTTGCGCGCCTTTTGGCGATGCGGTGCTATTGACAGGACATTTCCCGCTGTCACAATTGGCGATTGCCTGAAAACAGGGGTGAATACGGCAGGCAATCCCGAGCAGTATCCCCGTTGATTACCACACTGAACTTAATTGCGCGTCCCGCGTGACAGGGCTGTTCAGCATCTCGCAACAGTCCGTTGATTGGCCGTCCTCCGGCACCCTCAGGAGGTTCGGTTGGCCAGGAGACAACCTCTGCGTCACTCGGTGTGGTGGAATGTCCGGTCCGGCTTCCACAAGAAGCGATGCATCGGATCCCCAGGCAGACCGGCTCAGTCCGGCACATTCACTCTATAGAGAGGGTAGAGAAAGTGGAGTTATTGTCTGGCGCAGACATGCTGATTCGTTCCCTGCAGGATGAGGGGATCGAGTACATCTACGGTTATCCGGGTGGAGCAGCGCTGCATATCTATGACGCCCTGTTCAGGCAGGACAAGGTCAAACACATCCTGGTTCGTCATGAGCAGGCCGCCGTGCATATGGCGGACGGCTACGCACGAGCCAGCGGCAAGCCCGGCACGGTGCTCGTCACCTCCGGTCCGGGTGCCACCAATACCATCACCGGTATCGCAACCGCGTTCATGGATTCGATTCCCATGGTCGTGCTGTGTGGCCAGGTGGCGTCCACGCTGATCGGCGAGGATGCCTTCCAGGAAACCGACATGATCGGTGTTTCCCGGCCGGTCGTTAAGCACAACATGTCCGTGCGGCATCCGTCCGAGATCCCCGAAGTCATCCGCAAGGCGTATTACATTGCCGCCACCGGTCGTCCTGGCCCGGTGGTTGTGGATATCCCCAAAGACATGACCACGCCCAACGAGCGTTATGAGTACAGCTTCCCCAAAAAGGTCAAGCTGCGCTCATACAATCCGGCGGTGCGCGGCCATTCCGGTCAGATCCGCAAGGCGGCGGAAATGATGCTGGCGGCCAAGCGCCCCATCATCTACGCCGGTGGTGGTGTGGTGCTGGGGAAGGCGTCCGATCAACTGACGGAACTGGCGCACCTGCTGGGGCATCCGGTCACGACGACGCTGATGGGGATTGGCTGTTTCCCGGCCTCCGACAAGCAGTCGCTGGGTTGGCTGGGGATGCACGGCAGCTATGAATCCAACATGGCGATGCATCATTCCGACCTGATCCTGGCAGTCGGTGCCCGTTTCGATGACCGGGTGACCAATGCCACGGAGAAGTTCTGTCCCGGGGCGCGGATCATCCATATCGATATCGATCCGGCCTCCATCTCCAAGACCGTCGAAGCGGACGTGCCCATCGTCGGCCCGGTGGACACCGTGTTGAAAGAAATGGTGTCGCTGGTCAAGGAGACAAAGGAAAAACCGGACAAGGATGCGCTGAAAGCCTGGTGGAAACAGATCGACGAGTGGCGCGCCTTCCATGGCATGCGCTATGAGAAGAGCGACGAGTACATCAAGCCGCAGGAAGTGGTTGAGGCGCTGTGCCGTATCACCGACGGCAAGGCGTTCGTCACCACCGATGTCGGCCAGCACCAGATGTTCACGGCCCAGTACTACAAGTTCGACAAGCCCAATCGCTGGATCAACTCCGGCGGCCTGGGCACGATGGGCTTTGGTCTGCCGGCTGCGATGGGCGTCAAGCTGAGCTATCCCGATGACGACGTGATCTGCGTGACCGGTGAGGGCAGCATCCAGATGAATATCCAGGAGCTGAGTACCTGTAACCAGTACAACCTGCCGGTCAAGGTGGTCAACCTGAATAACCAGGCTCTGGGGATGGTGAAGCAGTGGCAGGACATGAACTACGAATCCCGTCACTCGCAGTCCTACATGGAATCGCTGCCGGATTTCATCAAGCTGGCGGAAGCGTATGGCCACGTCGGTATCCGCATCGACCGCAAGGAAGATCTGGAGCCGAAGCTGCGCGAAGCCTTTGCGATGAAAGACAAGCTGGTCTTCCTCGACATTTATGTTGACCCACACGAGCACGTCTACCCGATGCAGGTGGCGCGTGGCTCGATGAAGGATATGTGGCTCAGCAAAACGGAGAGGGTCTGATCACCATGCGTCGAATCATTTCTGTTTTGCTGGAAAACGAGCCGGGCGCGCTGTCCCGCGTGGTTGGGTTGTTTTCCCAGCGCAATTACAACATCGAGACACTGACGGTTGCTCCGACCGAGGACGAGACCCTGTCGCGCCTGACGGTCACCACGACCGGTTCGGATCGCGTCATCGAGCAGATCACCAAACAGCTCAACAAGCTGATCGAGGTGGTCAAGCTGGTGGATCTCACCGAAGGCTCACACATCGAGCGTGAGCTGATGCTGATCAAGCTCAAGGCGAGCGGGTCGCAGCGGGCCGAGATCAAGCGAACCGTTGATATCTTCCGTGGCCAGATCGTCGATGTGACCAGCACGGTTTACACCGTCCAGCTGGCGGGAGACAGCGACAAGCTGGATGCCTTCATTCAGGCGGTCGGCGAGACGGGTGTGCTTGAAGTCGTGCGCTCCGGTGTTTCCGGTATTGCCCGGGGCGAGAAAGTACTCAGTATCTGATTGAAATTGTTCATTGAATCGTGACCGATAGAGACTCGGTCCGATACCTAATAGTAGGGGAATGTTATGCAGGTTTATTACGACAAAGATTGTGACCTTTCCATCATCCAGGGCAAGAAAGTGGCCATCGTCGGCTACGGCTCCCAGGGTCACGCGCATGCCAACAACCTGAAAGAGTCCGGTGTAGACGTCGTTGTCGGTCTGCGCGAGGGCTCTGCCTCCGCAGCCAAGGCTGAGTCCGCCGGCCTGACCGTCAAATCCGTCGCCGACGCGTCCAAGGAAGCCGACATCGTGATGGTGCTGGCTCCGGACGAGAACCAGAAGGCCATCTACGAGGGTCAGATCGAGCCGAACCTGAAGAAAGGCGGCGTGCTGGCGTTTGCTCACGGTTTCAACGTGCACTACAACCAGATCGTTGCGCGCGCCGACCTGGACGTGATCATGATTGCCCCCAAGGCGCCGGGTCACACCGTACGCACCGAGTTCACCCGTGGTGGCGGTATCCCGGACCTGATTGCGATTCACCAGGACGCTTCCGGCAATGCCAAGAACATCGCGCTGTCCTACGCCAGTGCCATTGGTGGTGGCCGCACCGGCATCATCGAAACCACCTTCCAGGACGAAACTGAAACCGACCTGTTCGGTGAGCAGGCCGTTCTGTGTGGTGGCACCGTTGAGCTGGTCAAGGCCGGTTTCGAGACCCTGACCGAAGCCGGTTACGCGCCGGAGATGGCATACTTCGAGTGTCTGCACGAGCTTAAGCTGATCGTCGACCTGATGTACGAAGGCGGTATCGCCAACATGAACTACTCCATCTCCAACAACGCGGAGTATGGCGAGTACGTGACCGGCCCGGAAGTCATCAACGAGCAGTCCCGCGAAGCCATGCGCAATGCACTGAAGCGTGTCCAGAGCGGCGAGTACGCCAAGATGTTCATCCAGGAAGGCAACACGAACTACCCGTCCATGACCGCGCGTCGTCGTCAGAATGCGGCGCACGAGATTGAGACTGTCGGTGAGAAGCTGCGCTCCATGATGCCCTGGATCACGGCCAACAAGATCGTCGACAAGGATAAGAACTAAGCTTCGGCTGGTTCGAGAGAAACGCGACCTCCGGGTCGCGTTTTTTCGTTGGGGCAGGGGGGATTCGTCGAATTGCGTGCCCGTCACTTGACGGAGCGGCCACCCGGATCGGCTATAATGCCGTGTGCATTCAAATTGGATAGATGTGGAATGAACGATAAGAGCGGAAAGGAAACCGAATCGGTTTCGACGGAAGAGGCGCTGCACGACGGCGAGGTGGTTGAGGAAGAGGTTGTCGAGGGCGCCCGCGTGCGCCGTAAAGGGATCTACCTGCTGCCCAACCTTCTGACGACGGCATCCCTTTTCTCCGGCTTCTTTGCCATGGTCTCAGCCGCCAACGGCATGTTTGAGAAAGCGGCGATTGCCATCTTTGTGTCCATGATCCTCGACGGTCTGGACGGTCGTGTCGCCCGGATGACCAACACCCAGAGTAAATTCGGCGAGGAGTACGACAGCCTGGCGGATATGGTGGCGTTTGGTGTTGCGCCCGGTCTGGTGGCCTTTTTCTGGCTGATGAATGGCTTTGGCCAGTTCGGTTGGGCGATCACCTTCATCTACGTGGCGGGTGCGGCGTTGCGTCTTGCTCGGTTCAACACCCAGATCGGCTCCGTCGACAAGAAGTACTTTGTGGGGTTGCCGAGCCCTTCGGCGGCGGCGGTGGTGGCCGGTGTCGTGTGGTGCTTCCACGATGTGACGCCGGAGTTCTGGATCAAGGTGCTGACCGTGCTGGTGGTTGGCGGCGCTGGTGTGCTGATGGTCAGCAACATCTTTTACCGGAGTTTCAAGGACCTTGATCTCAAGGGGAAGGTACCGTTTGCCGCAATCCTGGTGGTCGTCCTGATTTTTGTGGTGATCACGCTGGACCCAGGGACGGTTCTCTTTGCCGGCTTTCTGGTCTATGGGTTATCCGGTCCCGTGCAGGCGCTGTTGCGTAAAGCTCGCAAGCCCAAACCGGTTACTGGTGGCGGGGGCGAGGACGTCTGACCTGCCAGGCTCTAGCGCTATCCGCCAGGGGCGGGTAGCGTTTCCTTCTCCTATCCCCCGCTTAGTCCCCCTGCTACAACGATCCTTCTCTGCTCCTCTCCTTCTGTCACCTTTTCTCGTTATCCTGTTCATTGCCGCAAAGGTGTGGAGCCTGGCAGTCATAAAGAAGAGGGTGCTCCCGTAAATGGCGATAGTGGCGAGATGGTTGAAAAAATGATCGGTTCACCGGCTTTTTCGGGTGTTTCTGTACACGGCTTGAGCGGCTTGTTTCGGATAACCGAAAGAGCGAAAGAAAATTCGAAAAAAGCGCTTTACAGGTCACCGGTGGCGTGTAGAATGCGCACCACTTCTGAGGCACACAGCGGAAACGCAGCGGCCTTCAGGAGTCCGGTCAACCGCGATGGCGGCGACGCAAAAAGCGTCCTAAAATAACGGTTGACAGGGTGGCGAAACAGCGTAAAATGCGCGCCACCTTGAACGGGTCAGCCGGCAACGATTCGGCGGTTTCGGAAGCATCGAAAACGCTGAAAAATAACGGTTGACAAGGTTGAGAAGCG